>DASSBX010000319.1:0-2193 GCA_035698305.1 Miltoncostaeaceae bacterium
ATGGGTCCACGACCCCGACCGAAACGGTCCTTTGGCGAACGGCCAAGAAAGCGTTGCTATGCAGCGAAAAGTGAGGTCGGGGCGAGGGTGGCCGAACCCGCGGACTGCCTCTCATAATCCCTGGGTCGCAGGTTCGAGTCCTGCCGCGCCCACTTCCGAGATGTCGTTAACCTTGGCAACCCCGGCCTGTCGCCTTTCCGGCGCCCCGGGTTCCGGGCCGGGTGCGACCTCGGGAGGGCGTCGCGTTCGTCTGCCTGGCGTCCAAGCACGCCGGAGAGCGCGCACGACGGACGGACACGAGGTCGAGACGTCAACGGGATGAACCTGTCGAGCGCACGAGGGCCTGACGGCCCGACGAACCCGAGTTGGCGGCGGGCGGCGGGCGCGCGGGGCTTGCGGTGGGCGACAGGTCACCCCCGATGTGCGGGAGGCCGGCGTTCCGGGAACGGCAGGAGACGATGACGGGTATCGCGGCGCGCCGATGAGTGCTCCCGGGGCGTCCTCGGCGCGGGTCGGGTTGGGCTTGGCGGCGTTGGGGCGGCCGGGGTACCTGAACCTCGGCCACGGGAGCGACCTCGGGGAGGACCGGTCCGTCCGGGGGATGCGCCGCAGGGCGGAGGAGGTGCTCGACGCCGCGTACGAAGCCGGTGTGCGGGCCTTCGACGCGGCGCGGTCGTACGGGCGTGCCGAGGAATTCCTCGGAGGCTGGCTGCGGTCACGGCGGCCCGAGGGGGTCGTGGTGAGCTCGAAGTGGGGCTACGTGTACACCGCCGGCTGGCGTGTCGACGCCGACCCCCCCGAGGTGAAGCATCACGACGCCACCACGCTGCGCCGGCAGCTCGCCGAGACGCGGGACCTCATCGGGGAGTGGCTCTCGCTGTACCAGATCCACTCGGCGACGCCGGAGAGCGGGGTGCTCGATGACCGCGACGTGCTCGCCGAACTCGCCGCGCTCCGTGCCGACGGCGTCGCGGTGGGCGTCACCGTCAGCGGCACGAGCCAGGCGCAGACGATCGAGCGGGCCGTCGCGCTCGGTGCGTTCGACTCCGTGCAGGCCACGTGGAACCTCCACGAGCGGGCCGCCGAGACCCAGCTCGCCCGGGCGCACGCGGCGGGGATGCGCGTCTACATCAAGGAGGCGCTCGCCAACGGCCGGCTCGCGGGCCGCGAGGCCGCGCCAGAGCTGGAGGCGGCCGCCGCCGAGGCGGGGACCACGCCCGACGCGCTCGCGCTCGCGGCGGCGCTGGCGCGGCCCTGGGCGGACATCGTCCTGAGCGGAGCGGCAAGCGTCGAGACGCTCCGCAGCAACCTCGGCGCCCGCAACGTGAGGTGGGCGCCGGAACTCGAGCAGCGCCTCGGGCAGATGCGGGAGGACAGCGACGCCTACTGGTCGCGGCGTGCCGCGCTGCGCTGGAACTGAACGGCTGACCCGTCCCGCCGGCCCGCCGCGGTTCGTCACATCCGGGGCGCCCAGATTGATCGCTGAGGCACCCCCCGGTGCGTCCGGCCGGCCAGAGGCCCGGGCCCACCGGCGGGACGGAGGCGGCGGCGACGCACCCGCGGTCCGGCGCGCCGGCTGTCACGCCCCAGGACGCCTCGCCGGTCGTAGCGGGTGCCCTCGGCGCACCGGCGCCGGGGCTCAGGCTCTCGCGCGAAAGGGACCCGGCCATGACCGTGACGACCATGACGAGCACCTGGGTGATCAGCGGCGACGCGGATCACCCGGGATCGACGCTGGTGGACGACCTGCGGGCCGGTGATCGCCGGCGCGTGGTCGTCGTCCCCGACCAGGAGCGGGTCGCCGCCGGCGCCGTCGACGAGGCGGTCGCGGGGTTCGGCCGCATCGATGTGCTCGTCAGCTGCGTCGGGCCCCTGTCCGAGGACCCCATCGACGGCATCGCCCTCGACGGGCTCGAGCGTCAGATGGCGGCGAGCCTCTGGGGGACCATCCGCCTCGTGCGGGCGGCGCTGCCGGTCATGCAGGCTCAGGGCGGCGGCCACATCATCGCCGTGCTCGCGGGCGCCTCCGGCGCCGCCGGCGCCTACCGGACGGCATCCGCGGCGGTCGCGGCGTACATGGAGGCGCTCGCCGAGGCGGTCAGGCCGGCGGGGATCGCCGTGACGATCGTCGAGACCGGCGGGCCGGCGGCGGTCGCTCCCGCCGAGGCGCTCGTGCGCCTCGCCGCGATGCGG
>DASSBX010000320.1:0-5238 GCA_035698305.1 Miltoncostaeaceae bacterium
GCCGGAGAGGACGCCCACGACGTCCCGCATGTTGAGCACCCCGACGAGGGTGCCGCCCTCCTCGACGAGCAGGTGCCGCACGCCGCGGGCGATCATGAGGTCGCAGGCGTCGTCGAGGAGGCTGTCGGCCGCGACGGAGACCGGGTGCACGGTCATGTGGTCCCGGGCGGGCGCCCGGTCGAGGTCGGTCCCCCCGGCGATCGCGCGGAGCACGTCCCGCTCGGTGATGACCCCGCCGCCCTCGACCTCCACGATCCCGAGGCCCGTCCGCGCCGACGCGAGCGCCCTCGCGACCTCCCGGAGGGAGTCCTGGGGCGACAGCGTCACCTTCACGTCGGCCATCACGTCCCGCACCGTCCGCGACATGGCGGGGACTCTAGGGCGCGGCCGCCGGGGGCGCCAGCGCGGCACCGTCCGCCGGACCGGGCCCCGCGCGCCACCGCGCCTCCCCGAACCACCGGTACATGGTCGTCTTCGACGGCGGCCGGGCCTCACCCCGCCCCGCCCGGGACCGGAGGCGGTCGATCACCAACCGAAGCGGTGCTCCCGATGCCCACGAGCGCTCCGCCTCCCGCCGCAGCCGGGGCCAGGAGTACGACCCGGGCCTGGGGCGGGGGGCCGGCTCCCCCGCCTGGCGCAGCAGCCGCTCCCGGTGCACCTCCAACGCCCTGCGGCGGCGGGCCGTCAAACACCCCGCCGCCTCCCACACACAGCTCAGGGTGAAGAAGAAGTCCCGCCCCGCCCGCCGCCGCTGGAACGACTCGGAGCGGTGGGCGGCGCACAGCCACACCGACACCCCGCCGGGGAGGACCAGCTGGGCCCGCTCACCCTCCCCCCGCCCCATGCAGATCGCACACGGCGGCCGCGACCCCAACGCCTCCCCCTTGTAGAACGACTTCGCCACGCCTCCACGATGCCGCCACCCCTGGTGACCGCGCACCACCCAACCGTCACCACCACGGCCCGAGGGCGTCACGGTCCTGGTCACGAATGGGGCCGGCGGAATGTCCCAAGTGGGACACAGGGACCCCCACCGTTCTACCTCAGAACCCACTGGGCACAAGGATCTGAGCCCTCGCGTTCCCGGCCGGCGGTAACGCACCGGGGTCGTTCCCCCCGGGACGGGGGTCACCGCCGGGGAGCGTGGCCGGCATCGCCATCCCGGCGGGGTTCCGTCGCTCCGCCCGTGAACGTCGTCGCGGTGAAAGTGGGACCGGCGGTCAGTCCCAAGTGGGACACGTGGCACCTGAGCCGCGAGGAGGCGCCCCGGCGAACCGGGGGAACCCCCGCGGGGCGCTCCGGGCGGACAGTTCCGGAGGGCGGCGGAGAGGCGGTCGAGGCCGGCGGCGAGGTCGCGGCGGCCGAGGCCGAGGCGGAAGCGGTCGGCGTCGGCGCCGAAGGCGCTCCCCGGGAGGATCAACGCATCCTGGTCCCGGGCGAGGCGCAGGGCGAAGGCCTCGGCGTCAGGGTGGCGGAGGAGCCGCGGGAACGCGGTCGTGCCGCCCCGGGGCGGGGTCCACGCGACGTCCTCGGGATGGGCGGCGGCGAAGGACTCGGCGAGGGCACGGTTGCCGTCCACGACCGCCCGGGCCCGCGACAGGAGGGAGTCGCGGGCGCGGAGGGCGATGATCGCGAGGACCTCCGACGGCGCGGAGGCGCAGATCGTCGTCCAGTCCTTCCGTGCCCCGGCGCGCGCCAGCAGACCCCGGTCGCGGGTCGCGATCCACCCGATCCGCAGCCCCGCCAGGCCGAACGCCTTCGACATCACCCCGATGCTCACCGCCCGCTCCGACACCTCCGCAGCCGCCGGCAGGCGGTCGGCCGGGTCGGCCTCCAGCAGGCGGTACACCTCGTCGCTCACCAGCACCGCCCCCGCCGCCTCCGCGATCCGCACGATCTCCGCGAAGTCCCCCGCATCCGGCATCCACCCCGTCGGGTTGTTCGGGGCGTTCACCGTCACCAGCCGGGCGCCCGGCGCGGCGGCCGCGGCCAGGCGGTCGAGGTCCAACGTCCAATTGGACGACGCGTCCTCGTCCAATTGGACCGACGCCACGTCGGCGCCCGAAGCCCGCGCCACCTCGTGGAGGGACTGGTACGCCGGGACGACCGTCACCGCCCTGGCGCCCGGGCCGGCGGCGAGGACCCCCGCGAGGATGAAGATCGCCTCCTCCGCCCCCGCGCACACCAGGACGTCGTCGGGCTCGAGACCGTCGTACATCGCCGCGATCTCCGCCCGCAGCAGGGGGTGGCCCGCCGACTCGGTGTAGCCCAGGGCGAGGCCGTCCCACAGGGCCCGGCCCTCGTCGTCGGCCAGCGCCAGCAGCTCCCGCAGCGACACCGGCTCGACGTCGGACGCGCACAGGTTCCAGCGGACGTCGAACTCGAAGCGCGCGAACCAGCGCTCCAGCGCGAAGTCCGGCAGCTCCACGGGACCGGGCTCCCGGCCGGCTACGCGTCCAGGTCCACGAACCAGACCCGGTCGAACCCGTCGATCGCCGCGATCTCGTGGAGGACGTCCGGCGACACCGGCGAGTCGACCGTGACCGCCATCACCGCGCCCCCCTCCGTCCGCGACCGCGACACCGCCATCGACGCGATGTTGATGCTCGCCAGGCCGAGGATCGTGCCGACGCGGCCGACCTGCCCCGGGATGTCGAGGTAGCGGAACAGGCCGATGTGCGGGGCCAGCTCGATGTCGATGTCCTGACCGAACGCCGACACCAGCCGCGGACGGCTCGTGGTGCCCACCGTGGTGCCCGCCAGGCTCACGTCCCCCGACCGCACCGTCAGGCGGTTGGTGTAGTCGCGCGCCCGGGGGTTCGTGATCTCCGACCACTCGATGCCGCGCTCCGCCGCCAGGCTCGACGCGTTCACCACGTTGACGGCCTCCTCCACCCTGCCGCTCAGCACCCCGGCGAGCACCGTGGACGTCAGGATGCGCGTGTCCAGGTTCGCCAGGTCGCCCTCGTACGTGATCTCGAGCGGCGACGGCCCGCCGGTGATGGCGGTGATCAGCTGGCCCAGCTGCTTCGCCAGCGGCAGGAGCGGCCCCAGCACCGCCAGCGCCTCCGGGCCGACCGACGGGATGTTCACGGCCGACGTCACCACGCCGCCGGTGAGCGCGGCGGCCACCTGCTCGGCCACCACCACGCCGGCGCGGTCCTGGGCCTCCTCGGTCGACGCCCCCAGGTGCGGCGTCACCACGACCCCGGGCAGCCCGAACAGCGGGCTCTCCGTGGTCGGCTCGACCGGGAACACGTCGATCCCCGCGCCGCCCAGCTTCCCCGACTGCAGCGCCGCGACCAGCGCGTCGGTGTCGACCACGTCGCCGCGGGCGGCGTTGATGAGGCGGGCGCCCGGCTTCATCGCCGCGAACGCCGCCTCACCCACGAAGCCGCGCGTCTCCGGCGTGGACGCGAGGTGGAGGGTGATGAAGTCGCTGGCGCCGTAGAGGTCGTCGGGCGTGTCGGCCTTCTCGACGCCGAGCTCGCGGTAGCGGCCCTCCGCGACGAGCGGGTCGTAGGCGACCACGTTCATCCCGAGGCCCTTCGCGCGCTCCGCGACCATCTGGCCGATCCGGCCGAACCCGAGCACCCCGAGCGTCTTGCCGGTCACCTCGATGCCGCCGAACCTCGACCGCTCCCAGCGGCCCTCGACGAGGCTGCCGTGGGCCTGGGGGATGTTGCGGGCCTGGGACAGCAGCAGCGCGATCGCGTGCTCCGCCGCCGACAGCGCGTTGGAGCCCGCCGCGTTGCACACGACGATGCCGCGCCGGGTGGCGGCCTCCACGTCGACGTTGTCGACGCCGGTGCCGGCGCGCCCCACCACCTTCAGGCGCTCCGCCCGGGCGATCAGGTCGGCGGTGACCTTCGTGGCGCTGCGGACCACCAGCGCGTCGTACGCGCCCACGCGGTCGAACAGCTCCTCCTTGGACCAGCCGAGGCCCATGTCGACGCTGAACAGGCTGGACAGGTGCGCGACCCCGGCGTCGGCGATCTTCTCGCACACCAGCACCCGCAGATCGGCACGGGCGAGGGTTCCTGACGTCGCGGCGGCCATCGCCTAGACGCCTGCGGGGGAGGTCTCGGCGAAGACCCGCTGGGCGGCGGTGACGCCGGCGCCCGGCTCGACCGGCCGGCCGAGCTCGCGGATCACGTTCTCGAGCGCGCCGACCGCGGTCAGGACGTCGCGGTAGTCGTAGTAGCCGCAGTGGCCGATGCGGCCGATCTGCCCGGCCAGCTTGCCCTGGCCGCCGGCGATCTCCACGCCCCAGCGCGACTTCATGAGCTTCGGCACCGCCTTGCCGTCCAGGCCCTCCGGGATGCGGAACGCGGTGACCACGTTCGCCTCCGGGTTCTCGGGGCCCAGCAGGTCCAGGCCGATCGCCTTCACGCCGGCGCGCGTGGCGCGGCCCAGCACCCGGTGGCGGGCGAACACGTTCTGGAGTCCCTCGTCCTCGATGAGCCTCAGGGCCGCCTGCAGCTGGCAGACGATGGTGACCGGCGGGGTGAACGGGCTGCGGGAGCCGCCCTTGCGGGTGCGCTCCCAGTCGAGGTAGAAGCCCCCCGGCCCCAGCTCGGCGGAGCGCGCGATCGACCGCTCGTTGGCGGCCACGAACGCGAGGCCGGGCGGCGTCATCAGGCCCTTCTGGGACCCGGAGACGACGACGTCGATCCCCCACTCGTCCATCGGCAGGTCCACGACGCCCAGGCCGGACACCGCGTCGGCCACCAGGATGCGGTCGCCCGTCGCCTCGCGGAGGGCCGGCAGGTCGCTCACCACGCCGGTGGACGTCTCGCTCTGGGTGATGAACACCACCTCGATCTCCGGGTGCTCGGCGAGCGCCGCGGCCACGCCGTCCGGGTCGATCGGCAGGCCCCACTCCCCCTGGAGGTGCACGGGGTCGGCGCCCTCGTCCTTCGCGATCGCGGCCCAGCGCTCGCCGAAGTTGCCGCACGACGCCACCAGGATCCTGTCGCCCGGCCGGGTCAGGTTGGCGACGGCCGACGACATCGCGCCCGTCCCCGACGCCCCGTAGACCAGGACGTCGCCGGCGGTCTGGAACACGCGGCCGAGGCGCTCGACCACGTCCTCCCAGATCGCGATGAACTCGGCGGAGCGCGAGTACATGATCGGCCGCGCCCCGGCCTCCACCACGCTGGGCGGCAGGGCCGTGGGCCCCGGGGTCATGAGCGTGTGCTTCAGGGCGCCGACGGTCGCCGGGGCGGACGTCGGGAT
>DASSBX010000321.1:0-2967 GCA_035698305.1 Miltoncostaeaceae bacterium
CTCGATGACCACCGCCACGGCGACGGTGGGCGCCTGGGCGGGGGCGAAGCCGATGAACCACGCCTGGTTGCGGTTGGGGTCGTCCGACTCGGCGGTGCCGGTCTTGCCGGCCACGTCCACGCCCGCCGCCGAGAGGTTGGCCGGGGTGCCCGTCCCCTGCTCCACCACCGACGTCATCATGGCCGTGAGCTCCGCCGCGACGGTCGGATCCATCACGTCGCCGAGCTCCTTGGGGCCGGCGGTCTGCACGATGTCGCCCCCGCGGTCGCGGATGCGCGTCATCAGGTGGGGCGCCATCAGGGTGCCGCCGTTCGCCACCGCGCCCGCGACCATCGCCATCTGCAGCGGCGTCACCGTCAGGCGCTCCTGGCCGATCGCCAGGCGGGCGACGTCCATGCCCCGCTGCGCGTTGGGGAGCAGCTTGCCGTCCTCGCGCCGGCCGGAGGGGAACACCTCGTCCGCCGGCAGGTCGACCGGGGGCCGGTCGCCGAACCCGAACCTCGTCATCTGCTCGCCCATCGTCTCGGCCCCCAGCTCGTCGCCGATGGTCGCGAAGGTGGTGTTGATGGAGTTCGTGAGGGCCGTCCGAAGGTCGTGGCGGCCGTAGACCTCGCCGCCGAAGTTGCGGATCGGACCTCCGGGCGTGTCGTACGAGCCGGTGTCGTCGAAGCTCGAGTCGGGGGTGAACTCGCCGCTCTCGAGCGCGGCGGTCGTGGTGACCACCTTAAACGTCGAGCCGGGCGGGTAGAGGCCCGCGGTGGCGCGATCGACGAACGGGCTGCCGTCGGTCGGGATCGCGTCGAAGTCGGTGACGGCCTGCTGCAGGTCGAACGCGGGATACGAGGCGAGCGCCAGGATCTCCCCGGTGCGCGGGTCGAGCGCCACCACCGCGCCGCGGCGGCCGGCCAGGCCCTCCTCGGCGGCCGCCTGGATGCGGGTGTCCAGGCTCAGCGTCACGTCGGCGCCGCGCTTCTCCTTCAGGTTCAGCCGCTGCAGCAGGGGCTCGGTGCCGAACGACCCGGAGAGGTAGCGGTTGTAGGTGCTCTCGATGCCGGTGCGCTCCTGCCCCGGGGTGGCGTAGCCGACGGCGTGGGCGGCCAGGCTGCCCTGCGGGTAGACGCGCTGGTACACGCGCTGGCCCTTCACGCGCACGGCGCGGCTCGCGGCCAGCACCTTGCCGTCGGCGGAGAGGATGCGGCCGCGGTCGATCAGGCGCTCGGCCTGGAGGGTCTGGGCGTTGCCGGGGCGGTCCTTCAGGTCGTCGGCGGCGACCACCTGCCACCAGCCGAGCATGAGCACCAGCAGCCCGAAGCCGCCCGCCAGGACCATGTAGAGACGCCGGATGGAGCGGTTCACGCCCGCGCCTCCTCGAGCGCCGCGGCCTCGGCGCGCTCCTCGCCGCGTCGCCGCCCGCGCGCGGGCGGCAGCCCGCGGGTGCGGGTGCGGTGGCTGATGATCAGCAGCATCGCGACGAGCACGAAGTTGGTGACGATGCTGGACCCGCCGTAGCTCATGAAGGGCAGCGTCACGCCGGTCAGCGGGATCAGGCGGGTCACGCCCCCGATGATCAGGATCGCCTGGAGCCCGATCGCGGCGGTGAGGCCGCCCGCCAGCAGCTTGGAGAAGCCGTCGGGCGCCTGGGCGGCGATCACGAACCCGCGCGCGGTGAACACCAGGAACCCCAGCAGCAGGCCGATCCCTCCGACGTACCCCAGCTCGCTCGCGACGGCCGAGAACATGAAGTCGGTCTGGAGGGCCGGGATCACCGTCTGGCCGTTGTCGAGCACCAGGAAGCCGCGGCCGAGCCCCGGGCCGAACACCCCGCCCTGGGCCATCGCGTAGAGGGACTGCACCAGCTGGTAGCCCTGCCCCTGGGGGTCGTCGAACGGGTTGAGCCAGTTGTCGACCCGCGACTGGATCCGCGGCACCGCGGCGTACACGAGCGCCGACCCCACCAGGAACACCCCGACCCCGAACAGCGTGTACGCCGCCCGGCCGGTGGCGAGGTAGATCATCGCCAGGAAGATGCCGAGGAACAGCAGCGCCGTGCCGAAGTCGTTGAGGATGGCGACGAGCATCAGGCAGGCGACCAGGAACAGCAGCACCGGGCCGAGGGCGGCCATCGGCGGCGCCGGCACCCCCATGACGCGCTGGGTGGGGATCGCCAGCAGCTCGCGCTTGTCGCGCAGGTAGGCGGCCAGGAACACGACCATCAGCACCTTCGCGACCTCGCCGAGCTGCACGGTCTGCCCGCCGCCGATCTGGATCCACAGCTTCGCCCCGTTGATCCGGGTGCCGAAGAGCATCGTGATCACCAGCAGGCCCACCGCCGCGAGGCCGATCAGGTAGGTGTACCGCTCCAGCACCCGGTGGTCGGGCAGCAGCACCACGGTGCCGACGAACGCGGCGCCGCCGACGGCCACCCACACCGCCTGGTCGGCCGCCAGCGCCGGGTCGATGCGGTACAGCTCCACCAGGCCGATCGCCACCAGCAGCCCCACCACGGGCAGCAGGTAGGGGTCGGCCTCCGGCGCGCGCAGGCGCAGGGCCACGTGCATCGCCAGGAACACGGCGAACACGCCGATGGCGCCCGGCAGCGGGCCCGGCTCCCAGCCGCTCTCGACGCGGGCGCTGGCGACGGACGCCATCCCCAGGACGCCCAGGACCGCCACCGGGACCAGGAATCCCAGCTCTCGGGTGCGGGCGGTCACGGGGAGGTGGTCGTCCCCGGGGTGCGTTCGGGCTGGTTCGGCGTGGGCGGGCGCGCCGGCTTCGGCGCCTCGAGGGCGGGGGGCTGCGGCACCCCGTAGGTCCACGCCAGCCGCGCCGCCAGGGCCACCGCCTCGCCCTGCCCGTGCACGGCGGTCGAGAGCGCCCGCGGCTCCGTGGCGCGGACGGTGTCGGCGTCGACCCCCGTCTCCTGCCACGTGCGCGACAGGTCCAGCCCGAGCACGCTCCAGCCGAGGC
>DASSBX010000322.1:0-5259 GCA_035698305.1 Miltoncostaeaceae bacterium
GACGCCCGGTCAGGCGAAGGGCGTGGTGACCGGCCCCTGCCGCTCGCGCTCGCGCTCGTAGGCGGCGATCTCGTCCTCGTGGGCGAGGGTCAGCGCGATGTCGTCCCACCCGTTGAGCAGGCGCTCGCGGATGACCGGGTCGATCTCGAACGGCACCTCGCGCCCGCCCGGCATCCGGACGACCTGCGCCTGCAGGTCGACCTCGGCGCGGGCGCCGGGCTCAGCCTCGGCGGCCTGGATGAGCTCCTGCACGTCCGCCTCCGGGAGCTGCACGGGCAGCATGCCGATCTTCGTGCAGTTGGTGCGGAAGATGTCGGCGAAGCTCGATGCGATCACGGCACGGAAGCCGAAGTCCTCCAGCGCCCACGGCGCGTGCTCGCGGCTGGAGCCGCAGCCGAAGTTGCGACCGGCCACCAGGATCGGGGAGCCGGCGTACTCGGGGCGGTCGAGCGGAAAGCCCTCCTCGCCCCGCCAGTCCCAGAACAGGAACTCGCCGAAGCCGGTGCGCTCGACGCGTTTCAGGAACTGCTTGGGGATGATCTGGTCGGTGTCGACATCGGACCGGTTCAGCGGGGTCACGACGCCCTCGACCTGTCGGAAGGGATCCATCAGCCGACCTCCGCCTCGACCGCGTCGGGGTCGAACGCCCGCACGTCCACCAGGTGCCCCGTGATGGCGGCGGCCGCCGCCATCGGTGGGCTCACCAGGTGGGTGCGGCCGCCCTTGCCCTGACGGCCCTCGAAGTTGCGGTTGCTCGTCGAGGCGCACCGCTCGCCCGGCTGCAGGATGTCGTCGTTCATCGCCAGGCACATCGAGCAGCCCGCGTCGCGCCACTCGAAGCCGGCGTCGCGGAACACCGCGTCGAGGCCCTCGGCCTCGGCCTCCGCCTTCACCTGCATCGAGCCGGGGACGACCATCGCGCGGAGGCCCTCCGCGACGCGCCGGCCGCGCACCACCTCGGCCGCGGCCCGCAGGTCGGGCAGCCGGCCGTTGGTGCAGGAGCCGATGAACACGGTGTCGACCGCGATGTCCTCGATCGCCTCGCCGCCGCGGAGGCCCATGTAGTCGAGGGCCCGGCGCACGCCGTCGCGGTCGGCGGGGTCGTCGTAGTCGTCCGGGGTGGGGACGCGGCCGGTGATCGGCGCGACCATCCCCGGCGTGGTGCCCCAGGTGACCTGCGGCGCGAGCGACGCCGCGTCGACCGCCACCTCGGTGTCGAAGCGGGCGTCCCCGTCGCTCGGCAGCTCGCGCCACCGCTCGACCGCCGCGGCGTAGTCCCGCGGCGCGCCGGGACGGCCCTCGAGCCACGCGAACGTGGTGTCGTCGGGGGCGATCATGCCGGCGCGGCCACCGCCCTCGATCGACATGTTGCACACGGTCATCCGGCCCTCCATCGAGAGCCCCCGGATGGCCGGGCCGGCGTACTCGATCACGTGGCCCTGCGCGCCCGCCACGCCGATCTGCCCGATGGTGCCGAGGATGATGTCCTTCGCCCCCACGCCGACGCCGAGCTCGCCGTCGACCGTGATGCGCATGGTCTTCGGCATCGCCTGGGTGAGCGTCTGGGTCGCCAGGACGTGCTCCACCTCGCTGGTGCCGATGCCGAACGCCAGCGCGCCGAACGCGCCGTGCGTCGAGGTGTGGCTGTCGCCGCACACGATCGTCATGCCCGGCTGGGTCACCCCGAGCTCCGGGCCGATGATGTGGACGATCCCCTGCCGGTTGCTGCGGATGGAGAACAGCGGGATGCCGAACTCCTCCGCGTTGCGCTCCAGCGCCTCGATCTGCGCTTTCGAGAGGGGGTCGGCGATGCCCTGGTCGCGTCCGATGGTGGGGACGTTGTGGTCGACGGTGGCGAGCGTGCGGTCGGGCCGCCGGACCGCCCGGCCGGCGAGGCGGAGGCCGTCGAACGCCTGCGGCGAGGTCACCTCGTGGACCAGGTGCAGGTCGACGAACAGGATCGCCGGGCCGTCCGGCCCCGCGGGCCGCACGACGTGGTCGTCCCACACCTTCTGGAACAGGGTCCTGCCCATTCACACACCCCCTGCGACGCGCTCGCCGTGCTCGGCGTGGCGGCTCGCGTTGACGGCTCTCACGTAGGCGATGGCGCTCGCCTCCAGGACGTCGGTCGAGACCGACTGCCCGGCGAACCGGCGCCCGTCGATCTCGCATACCACCCGCGCCTCGCCCAGCGCGTCCTTCCCGCTCGTGACCGCCGACACCGAGTACTCGAGCAGCGTGCCCGAGCTGCCGGCGGCGGCGTCGATCGCCTTCATCAGGGCGTCGACCGGGCCGTCCCCGTCGGCCTCCGCCACGTGGCGGGCACCCTCGGCGTCGGCGATCACCACCCGCGCGTGGGGCGTCTCGTTGGTGGCCCCGGCGAAGTGCAGCTCCTCCAGGGTGAAGCCCGCGTCGGCCGTCTCCACGCGCATCTCGTCGCCCACGATCGCCTCGAGGTCGGCGGCGGAGATGCGGCCCTTGCGGTCGGCCAGGTCCTTGAACCGGGCGAACGCCTGGTCGAGCTCGTCGCGGTCCAGCTCGTAGCCCATCTCCAGCAGCGCGTTGCGCAGGGCGTGGCGGCCCGAATGCTTGCCCAGCACGATCTCGCTCTGCGCCAGGCCCACCGACGCGTAGTCCATGATCTCGTAGGTCAGCGGGTTGGCGAGCACCCCGTGCTGGTGGATGCCCGCCTCGTGCGCGAAGGCGTTCCGGCCCACGATCGCCTTGTTCGGCTGCACGACGTAGCCGGTCATTCGGCTCACCATCTTGCTGGTGCGAATGATCTCGGGGGTGTTCATGCCGCACCACAGGCCGCCCAGCTCGGCGGCGCGGGTGCGGAGGATCATCGCCAGCTCCTCGGTGGACGCGTTGCCGGCGCGCTCGCCGATGCCGTTCACGCAGCCCTCCACCTGCCGGGCGCCGACCTGCACGCCGGCGAGGGAGTTGGCGACGGCCAGGCCCAGGTCGTTGTGGCAGTGCACGGAGAGGGTCACGCCGCGCAGCGACGGGCACAGCTCGTACAGGTCGAGCAGGAAGCGCTGGAACTCGGTCGGCATCGTGTAGCCGACGGTGTCCGGGATGTTGATGGTGGTGGCGCCCTCCGCGATGGCGGAGCCCACCACCTCCGCGACGAAGCGGACGTCGGAGCGGGTGGCGTCCTCGCAGCTGAACTCGACGTCGTCGACGATCGACCGCGCCAGGCGGACGGCCTCGGTGGCGGCGACGAGCACCTGCTCGCGCGACATCTTCAGCTTGTACTGGAGGTGGATGTCGCTGGTGGCGATGAAGGTGTGGATGCGGGGGTGCGCGGCCTCCTGGACGGCCTCGCCCGCGACGGTCACGTCCTTCTCGTCCGCGCGGGCCAGGCCGGCGACGACGACGCCCTCGACCTCGCGGGCCACCGCCCGGGTCGCCTCGAAGTCGCCGGGCGACGCGATCGGGAAGCCGCCCTCGATGATGTCGACACCGAGTCGCGCGAGCTGCTGCCCGATCTCCACCTTCTCGCGCGTGTTGAGGGTGATCCCCGGCGCCTGCTCGCCGTCGCGGAGCGTGGTGTCGAAGATCAGTACGCGCTGGTCGGGGTCCTGCGGAGCTGCGTTCTCGCTGTCGGCGGTCACGGAGAGTTCCTCCTCACGAAAGGGCTTCGAGGCATCGGCTGCCCGGCACATCCGGGCGTGGGTGTCGGCAAGCTCCCCCTACCGGGGGAGGAGCCCACGAAGCCCCAGGAGCGCGCGCCGCGACAGGTGGAGATGGGCGCAGGTCCCAGGCATGGGGCTGAGGATACCGGTGCGCGTCGGAGGGCACAAACCGCGCCTGCCCGGCGGGATCTTGACGTGCCCCGGACGACGGTGGGAGCGTCGCGCCATGCCCCCCTCACGCCTGCTCGCCGCGGCCCTGACGGGGGCCGCCGTGACGCTGCTCGCGCCGGCCCTGGCGCAGGGCGCCCTGCGCGCCGACCACCTGACCATCGCGAGCACGCCGGCGAAGGTCCGGGTGGTCGTTCATTTGAACGGCAGCCCTGCGCTCACTGGATTGGCGCGCCAGGTGGACGCGCCCGACCCTGACCCCCTCGACGGCACGGCGCGGGTGCGGATCAACGCGACGGGGATCACGACGGGCGCCCCGCCGGTGACGGGGGCGGGCGTGACGGCGCGGGTCCAGGGGCTGCCGGGCCGGATCGTCGTGCGGATGAACGCGGACCCCGACGCCCTCAAGTTCGTGCAGTACAAGGTCTCGGTGCCGCGCAACGTGGTGGTGATCGACCTGTGGAGGGTGACGGCGTCGGCGAAGGCGCGGGTCCTGTCGGACGGGTGCTTGAAAATGACGTCCTGGTCGGGCAAGGGCGGCCGCGTGAAGGCGAAGGGCCTCGAGCTGGAGCCGCTGTTCGAGCACGGACTGGTGTTCACGCTGCGCGGCTCCGACGGGGACGCCATCGCGGAGAAGCCCCTGACGGCGACGGAGGGCGTCTTCCGGCCCGACTTCTCGGGGTACGCGTCGCCGGGGCACTGGAGCGGGTCGATGCTCGTGCCGGCCGCGTCGCAGGGGGCGCGGGCGATGCTGGAGGCGTGGTCGTCGTCCGCGAAGGACGGGTCGCTCGAGTGCCTCGTCCAGACCCCGGTGCGCGTGGCGCCGTAGCCGGAGGGGCCGCTCCGTGACGGGCGCGACCGGGTTCGGCGCGCCGGCGGAGGCGTACGACCGGTTCGTCGGGCGCTACGGCCCCGCCCTCGCCGCCGGGCTGATCGGCCTGGCGCGTGTGGCGCCGGGGATGCGGGCGCTCGACGTCGGCTGTGGGCCGGGGGCCCTGACGCGTTCATTGTGCGGTCGCGTCGGTTCATTTGGATCGGTGGCCGCGGTCGAGCCATCGGAGGTCTTCGCCGCCGCGGCGCGCGAACGGGTGCCGCAGGCCGACGTCCGGGTCGCGGCCGCGGAGGCCCTGCCCTTCCCGGACGGTTCATTCGACGTCGCCGTCGCTCAATTGGTCGTGAACTTCATGGCCGATCCGGAGGCGGGGGTGCGCGAGATGGCCCGCGTCACCCGGCCGGGAGGCGCGGTGGCGGCGTGCGTGTGGGACTACGCGGAGGGGATGACGCTGCTGCGGGCGTTCTGGGACGCGGCGCGCGAGGTGGAGCCGGAGGCCGCGGGCCGGGCGGACGAGGGCGTCGCGATGCCCTGGTGCCGGGAGGGGGAGCTGCGGGCGCTGTGGGAGGCGGCGGACCTGGCGGACGTGCGGGGCTCGGAGATCCACGTGGACGCCGGCTA
>DASSBX010000323.1:0-3912 GCA_035698305.1 Miltoncostaeaceae bacterium
CCACTGCGCGGCCGGCCCGCCCGCCCCCGCCGCGAGGCGGTCCGCGTCGGCGAACAGCAGCCGCGACAGCGCGGTGTGCATCACGACGAGCCCCGCGAGCGCCGCCCCGCGCACGCGCAGCGACGGTCGGTGCGGCACGCGGTCGGTCCCCACGATCGCCCAGGCGACCAGCGTCCCGGCCACCACCACGTGCGCCTGCACCGCGAGCGCGAGGAGGACATGGTCGTGCGCGCGCGCGTGGAGCGGCGTCAGGTACAGCGCGAACAGCCCGCCGCCGCTCAGGGCGACCGCCGTGACCGGGTGGCCCGCGAACCGGACCGCGGGGGCGCGGAGCAGCCCCAGCAGGCGGGCGCGCCCCGCCGGCCGCAGCGCGCGCAGCGCCAGCGTCACGGGCGCGGCGACGGCGATCAGCAGCGGTCCCGCCATCGCGGTCGGCCCGCGAGCCGTGGCGCGCGAGCGCGGCGCCGGCGACCACGAGCACCAGGCCGGCCGCCAGGAAGCCGAGGTCCCAGGCGATCGGCGCACCCTCGTCGTCGCGCAGATGATGGATCCCGAGGATCTGGTGGTCGATGACGCCCTCGACCAGGTTGAAGATCCCCCAGCCGGCCAGCAGCAGTCCCGTCAGCTGCGTCCACGAGCGGACCCCGCCCGCCTCCCGGGACCGCGCCCAGATCATGGAGAGGCCCACGACCACCAGGAGCCAGGTCCCGGTGTGGAACAGGCCGTCGGCGAGGGTGTTCGCCTCCAGGCCGCCGACGGTGCTCATCGACCGGTCGCCGCCCAGGCCGTCCCCCGAGCGCATGTGATGCCACTGCAGGATCTGGTGCAGCAGGATGCCGTCGACGAATCCGCCGAGGCCCAGGCCCAGCAGGAGCCCGGGCACGACGAGCGAGCGTGGTCCCGGCGGGCGATCCGTCCGCGGTACCCGTCCGCCGCGCGCCCACGCATCGGGCCGTCCGGGCGTTTCGCCCGCCCGCGGGCGGGTACCGCCCGCCTCGTGACGACGACCCCGCCCCGGACGTCCCCCGCGCTGGCCGGGACGCTCGCCCGCCTGGAGGGCGCCCGCGCGCTCGACGGGGCCGTCGGGGCGGGGCTGCGGGCCCTCGCGCCGCTCGGCCGGGCTCCGGCGCTCGACGCGGCCCTGCGCGGGCGGTGGCTGGGACACGCCGCCCACCCGATGCTCACCGACATCCCCATCGGCTCGTGGACGAGCGCCAACCTGGTGGACGTGGTGGGCGGGCGCCGCGGGCGCCCGTTCGCGACCGGCCTGCTGGCGGTGGGATGCGCGTCGGCCGTCCCGGCGATCGCGACCGGCCTGGCCGAGTGGCGCACGGCGTCGCGCGAGGACCTCCGCACCGGCCTGGTCCACGCGGCCCTCAACGCGGCGGCCCTCGGCCTCTACTCGGCGTCGCTCGCCTGCCGCCTGCGCCGCCGGCACGGGACCGGCGTCGCCCTGGCGGCGGCCGGCACGGCCGTCGCGACCGCCGGCGGATACCTGGGGGGCCACATGGCGATCGGGCGCAAGGTCGGGACGGTGTGGACGTGAGCGCCGCCCACCGGCCCACCGAGATCCGCGCGTACCCCGACGGGCCGCTCCTGGTGCGCGGTCCGTTCGTGCTGCACGACGAGGACGGCGCGCCCGTCGTCGTGCGGCGCCGCACCGTCGCGCTGTGCCGCTGCGGGCGCTCCCGCAGCCTGCCCCTGTGCGACGGCACCCACCGGCCGGCGGGGTTCACGACCGCGCGCGCGCCCTCCGCAGCCGGCGGGACGGCGTCGCCGCGCGGCGCATGACGGTGCCGCCGTAGGGCACTCCGCCGCGGAGCGCGCGGAGGCCCACGGCGAGCCAGGCGCACACCGCCCGCTCGGCGACCCAGGCGGGCGCGGCCAGCGACGTCCGGGCGGGGAACACGCGGCGCCCGCCAGCCCGGCGCCGGCCGCCCTCCGCCGCCGCGACGGCCAGGGCGGCGACGGCCGCCGCAGCCGCGGCGGGCCGGCGGCTCGCCGCGACGGCCGGTAGCAGGGCCAGCGCCGCGGCCATCCGCAGCGGGCGGGCGAACTCGTCGTAGGCCTGCCGCACGCGCTGCGACCAGAAGTGCGCGGCGGTCGGCGGCAGCCGGCGGACGTACAGGTCGCGCGGGGCGACCACCCGGCCGCCCGCCGCCCGGACGGTGCGCAGGAGCTCCAGGTTCTCGAACAGGACGTCGCCGTCGTAGCCGCCCATCTCCAGGAAGCGGGCCCGCCGGACGCCGAGGGTCCCCGGCATGTCGTGGCCCACGGCGCGTGCGATCAGGATGCGGCCCGTGTCCCACACCGCGTGCCACGGCAGCGGGTCGAAGTGGTTCTGCGGGCAGACGACGTCCGCCGCCTCCAGCAGCCGCAGCATCCGGCGGAGCGACGCGTCGTCGTACCGCACGTCGTCGTCCGCCACGATCAGCCGCTCGCAGGAGGCCTCGCGCACGCCGCTGATCACGCCGTTCACCTTCCCGGAGGCGAACCGCAGGTCGCCGTGCGGGCGCACGTGCCGCACCGCGGGCCGCCAGCGGCGGGCGTGGACGTCGAAGATGCCGTCGTCGGAGCCGTCGACGACCACCACGTCCTCCACGCGGGTCGCGAGCCAGCGCAGGTAGCCGGTCAGCTCGTCGAGGCCGCCCTCGTCAGATGCCCGGATGGGCAGGACGTACGAGAGCGGCAGCCGCGGCTCAGCCGTCGCCGTCCACCGGCAGCAGCGACGACCTCCCCGCGCCCCAGGCCTCGATGAGGCGACCGGCGAACGCCGCCTCCAGGGCGAGCACCGCCGCGGCGCCCCACACGATGTCGTCGGCGACATCGGGTTCGGCCGCGGCGAGGGCCCCCGCCATGTCGCGCACGGCGATCTGCTCGTGGACCGCGTCGGCCTCGACGTGCTCGTCGAAGAACCCGGTGGCGTCGTGGAGGTCCAGGCGCCGCAGGCCGGCGGCGTAGCGCCGCATCGGCTCCGACGAGGTGGATTCCAGGACGGCGAGGTGCCCCACGACGGCGCCGCGCAGGCGCCGGTGCAGGCCGATCAGGCTCATGAGGTTGACGAGCGACAGCGTCGCGCCGGGGATGCGGTCCAGCCAGGCGCCGTAGCGGTCGTCCAGGCCCAGCGCGCGCATCGACCGCGCGAACAGCACCGAGTGCATCCACTCCGCCCGGCCGCCGCCGTACTCGTCCGCCTGGATCTCGACCAGGGCCGCCTTCGCGGGGCCGGCCAGCCTGGGGATCGCCCAGGTGTGCGGGTCGGCCTCCTTCAGGTGGTACGCCGAGCGGTGGACGAGGAACTCGGCGAAGTGGTCGCGCGTGCCCCGGCCGGCGAGCCACCGCGACAGGGACGGCCCGTCGTCGGCGTCGACCATCGAGACGATCCGCGACGGCACGTCGCCGCCCGGCGCGGGCGCCGGCACCAGCTCCCGCAGGCGACCCTCGAACGGCTCCTCCAGGCGCCGGCGCAGGGCAAGCAGCGACGGCTCCCACTCCCACGCGTCATCGACGCCGGCGAAGCCGCGGTAGTGCAGCTCGTACAGGACGTACAGCGCGAGGGGGGCGTCCTCACCCTCCACAGGGTCGCCGGCGGCCTCCGGCGCGTCGTCGCCGACGGGGCCGGGCGCGTCGCGCAGCAGCGCGACGAGGTGGGCGCTCAGGGGGCCGCGGGGGCGCGGTAGCGGCGCGGCGCCCGTCGGCGCCGTGCGGGGAGGGTGCGGGAGGGTCACGGCCACGGTTCGTTCTCCTGGTTCGGGGTCAGCGGGGGTCGGGATCCTCGTCCGGCCGGTTGGGCCGGCCGGGTCCCTCGGGCCCCCGCCCGGTGCGCTCCTCGACCTCCCGCTCGATGCGGCCGTCCTCGCGCGCGAGGATCAGGATCGAGGAGATCACCGCCGCCACGATGGCGAGCGCGGC
>DASSBX010000324.1:0-5242 GCA_035698305.1 Miltoncostaeaceae bacterium
CTGGTCGTCGATGCCCGGGTGCGCCCGCCGGCGATCCCGGCGATGGCCGAGGTCCTCGACGACCTCGGCTTCCGCCTCGGCGGGATCGCGCCCGACGGGATCGGGCACCGCTTCGTGCGAGGACCGGTCACGATCGACCTCCTCGCGCCCGAGGGCGCCGGCCCCCGAGCCGATCTCAGAGTCGGCGGTGGAGCCGAGACGGTGCCCGTCGGCGGGGGCACCTACGCCCTCAGCCGCAGTCAGCTCGTGGATATCTCGGCCGGCGGCCGGGCCGGCCGCGTCCCGCGCCCCGACCTCGCCGGCGCCCTGGTGCTGAAGGCCGCGGCGGCACGGTCGGACCGCAAGCGCGGGCCGAAGCGCCACCTGGGCGACCTGGCCTTCCTCCTCTCCCTCGTCCCCGACCCGTTCGCGTTGCGCGACGCACTCGGCGCGAAGAACTGCGGCCGCATCAGGGCCGTCACGGCGCTCGACGACGACGGTCATCCCGCGTGGCGAGGCCTCGACACGGCCGTCCGCTCGAACGCCAAGGCGGCCTTCACCATCGTGACGGGCCGGGCCGTCGCGTAGCGAGGGTCACGCGCAGCGTCCTACTTCGCGGGGCCATGGCAGAGCCGCCGCGCCGCGGTCAGGCGGGACCCTTCGTCGTCGCATCAGATCTGGCGTGAAACGGACTCGAACCCGCCGCCGAGCATCGGGCCTTGCGCGAGTGCGCTGCAACCGGACCGCCCACAAGCGGTCGGCGCCCCGGGCCGCCCGGGTCTCTCAGCTGGCCGTAGACGACGTCGGAGAGTTGGCGCTTGAGGGCACGAACCGCCTCGCGGTGGGGTGAGGCCCTCGGCGCGCCGGCGCTCCGGGTAGGCGCGCGCCCGCGGTCCCTCGCTGCGGCCTGGGTGATGTGTTGAGCCAACTTCGGGGACCCCCGACCTAGTCTCCTCGCCGCATCTCTCTCCGGCGCGACATGCAGGGCGAGCGACCACCGGACAGCTCCTGTCGAAGTCCGACGAACTGCCGGAGCGGCGCGTCCGCGCGGGGCCTTGACGTATAGAAACTGTACGGTACTGTTTCCGCCATGCCCGATCCGCCTTCGGTCCCGCGCCCTCCAGGGCGTCCCGTCGAGGAACGCCCTCGCCACGCGGCCATCGAGGCGACGCTCGACCTCATCGCCGAGCGTGGCATCCGCGGCCTGACGACCAACGCGGTCGCCGAGCGCGCCGGCATCAGCAAGGCGACGATGTACCGCCGCTGGCGCACCAAGGAGGACCTGCTCGTCGACGCGGTCGCGGCGCTCGTGAGCGAGATCCGCGTCCCCGACACCGGGACGCTGCGCGAGGACGCCCGCGCGCTGCTCGGCGACGCCGTGCGCCTCTACACCGGCACACGGCCGGCCAAACTCATCCCCGACCTCATCGCCGAGATGGCCCGCAACCCGCGCGTCGCCGACGCGGTGCGCTCGGGTTTCCTGGCCCAGCGCCGCGCCGCCCTCCGCCAGGTGCTCGACCGCGCCCGCGCGCGCGGCGAGCTTCGCGCCGACCGCGACCCCGAGCTCTGCCTCGACCTCTTCGGTGGCGTCATCTACTACCGCCTCCTCGTCACCGGCGGCCCCCTCGACGAGCGCCTCGCCGACGAGCTCACCGACGCGCTGCTCGACGGCATCGCCGCCGTCACGACCGTCAACGACCCCATGTAGGGAGAACACCGTGCGCATCCACGCCATCCAGACCGGCACCGTCGCCGTCAAGGAACGCCAGCGCCACGGTCGCGGCCGCGGCCCGACGCGACTGGTCATCACCATGCTCGACCGGGACTGGACCGAGCCGCTGCCCATCCATGCCTGGCTCATCGAGCACGACGAAGGGCTCATCCTCGTCGACACGGGCGAGACCGCCCGCACCACCGAGCGCGGCTACTTCCCACGCTGGCATCCCTACTTCCGGCTCGGGGTCCGCGAATGGGTGCGGCCCGAGCAGGAGATCGGGCCGCAGCTCGAGCGCCTCGGCTTCTCGCCGCGTGACGTGCGCCGCGTCGTCGTCACCCACCTGCACACCGACCACGCCGGCGGCCTGCACCACCTCCCCGCCAGCGAGATCCTGGTCAACCGAACCGAACTCGACCTCGCATCCGGCGCCATGGGCAGGCTCCGCGGCTACCTGCCGCACCGCTGGCCGCACTGGTTCCGGCCCACGCCCGTCGACTTCGACGACGAGCCCTTCGGAGCGTTCGCGTCCAGCCGGCGGCTGACCGAAGCCGGCGACGTCACGCTGCTGCCGACGCCGGGCCACACCGCCGGGCACATGTCCGTCGCCGTGCGCACGGACGACCGGCTCGTCCTGCTCGCCGGTGACGCCTCCTACACCCAGTCCCTCATGCTCGACGGCCTCGCCGACGGCGTGACCAACGACGAGGCGACCGCGCGCGACACGCTCCGGCGCATCCGGAGCCTCACCGAGGCGGAACCGACCGTCTACCTGCCCTCACATGACCCGGACTCCGCCCGACGCTTGCGAACGCTGGAGCTCGCGCGGCCCGAGCCCGCCCCCGTGCTCCACGGCTGAGCACCCAAGCGAGCCGCCCGATCCCCTCGCGTACGCTCGGCCGTCTCGACCGATCGGTCGAGACGGCCGAGACCTACCCCAGGCGTCCGACCGTTGTCACGGCCCTGCACTCGGAGCCGTGATCGACCTGGGCTCGGCGCTCCCGGTGGCGAGCAGGTCGGGGCGGTCGGGGGCCCCCGCGGACCCGCTGAGCCAGGCCGCGAGGCGGGTCGGGCCGATGGTCGCGCTGAACTGCGGCAGCAGGTCGCGCTCGTCCAGCACCGCACCGAAGTACGGCGCGGTCTGATCCGGCACGACGGGCCGCCCATCGCCGCGGGCGGTGAGCCAGCGGTCGATGAGCACGTCGAGGCGGAACTGCTCCGGGCCGCCGACCTCGACGATGCCGTCCACCGGCGGCCCGAGCGCGACGGCGCAGACCGCGGCGGCGACGTCGGCAGCGGCGACGGGCTGCACCAGGGCGGGCGGCACCGTGATCGTCCCGGTGGCCGACTCGACGCGGGCGATCTCCTCGACGAACTCGTAGAACTGCGTCGCGCGGACGATCGAGTAGGGGATCCCGCCATCCCTGATGAGCCCCTCCTGCGCGCGCTTGGCGCGGAAGTAGCCGCTGTCGGGGACCCACTCGAGGCCCACCAGCGACAGCGCCACGTGGTGCCGTACGCCCGCCGCCGCCTCGGCCGCCAGGAGGTTCCGGGTGGCCGCGGTGAAGAACTCCGTCGCCACCGCGTCCTCGTAGGAGGGGGCGTCGGAGACGTCGACGACCGTGGCGGCGCCGCGCAGCGCCTCCGCCAGCCCCCGGCCGGTGAGGGCGTCGACGCCCGTCCGCCGCGACGCCGCCACCACCTCGTGGCCGCGCTCCGCGAGCCGGGCGACGACGCCGGACCCCACGAGCCCGGTCCCGCCGATGACTGTCACCTTCATGGCACGTCCTTTCGTTCGCGACGCTCGCTCACGCGACCACGGGCAGCGTCGCCGCCTCCAGGATCAGGTCCGCCGACGCGTCCGGGCGCGACACGGCGGCCGCGTGCGACGCCTCCGGGATCTCGACCGTGCCGCGGGCGCCGGCGCGCTCGGCCATGAAGCGCTGGAGCGCCGGGGGGATGTTGCGGTCGGCGCCGGCGACCAGGAACCACGAGGGGACCTCGCGCCAGAGCGGGCGCTCGCCGCAGGGCTCCTCCAGGGCCTGGAGGGTGACGGGCCGCTGGGTCACCGCCATCCGGGCCGCCAGGTCCGCCGGGACGTCCGCCGCGAACTGGTCGTGGAAGCGCTCGGTGGCGATCAGCAGGTCGGTCGTGCCGTCGTCGCGGGGGACCGGCCGCACCGCGTCGGCGAGCGTGCTGCCCGGGAACCTCCCCGCCAGCATGTTCGCGCTCTCCCCCCCGTCGGGGGCGAACGCGGCGATGTAGACGAGGGCGGCGATCCGGCCCGCGTCGGCGGCGACGTTCGTGATCACCGCGCCCCCGTACGAGTGACCCACGAGCACCACCGGGCCGTCCACCGTGCGGACGAGGTCGCTCACCGACGCGGCGTCGGCGGCGAGCCCGCGCAGCGGGTTCGCCGCCGCGACCACGGGATGCCCCGCGGCGAGCAGCCGGTCGATGACGGGGTCCCAGCTCGCCGACTCGGCGAACGCGCCGTGGACGAGAACGATCGTTGCGGGCATGGTGCGTCTCCTTCTCTACGATCTCGGTGGGGCGCCGCGGGCGCGGCGCCCCTGTGCACAGGTCACGACCGGGCAGGGACCCGAGCCGTGACACGGGGCTGCGGGCGTCACGGATCGCGGCCCCACCCGGTCTTGGCGATCGCACGCCCCGGCCGCGCCGTCGGCCAGCCGGGGGGACAGCCCGACGAGCGGGGGACGAGATGAGGATCGTGGTGATCGGCGGCACCGGACTGATCGGGTCCAGGCTGGTGGCGAAGCTGGGCGAGCACGGGCACCAGGCGGTGCCGGCGTCGCCCGACACGGGCGTGAACACGCTGACCGGCGAGGGCCTCGCCGCGGCGCTCGAGGGCGCGTCCGTCGTGGTGGACGTCTCCAACTCCCCCTCGTTCGAGGACGCCGCGGTGATGGAGTTCTTCCGCACGTCGACCGGCAACCTGCTGGAGGCGGAGGCGGCGGCGGCCGTGGAGCACCACGTCGCCCTCTCGGTGGTCGGCACCGACCGCCTGACCGAGGGCGGCTACTTCCGCGCCAAGCAGGCCCAGGAGGAGTTGATCCGGCAGTCGCCGATCCCGTGGTCGATCGTGCACGCGACGCAGTTCTTCGAGTTCCTCGACGGCATCGCGGCGGCGGCCACGGAGGGCGACGTGGTGCGGCTGCCGCCCGCGCCGATCCAGCCGATGGCGGCCGACGACGTGGCGAGCGCGGTCGGGCGGGTGGCCGTCGGCCCGCCGGTGAAGGGCATCGTCGAGGTCGGCGGGCCCGAGGTCTTCCAGCTCGACGAGCTCATCCGCGGAATCCTCAGCGGCCGCGACGACCCCCGCGAGGTGATCACCGACCCCGAGGCGCGCTACTACGGGATACGGCCCACCGGGCGCGCCCTCCTCCCCGGCGACGACGCCGAGATCGCCCCGACCCGCCTCCAGGACTGGCTCAGGCGGCCCGCGGCCGCGAAGTAGATGGCGCATGGCCCCGGCGCGCGGGCCGCGACCCGCGCGGCCGGGGGCGGGCGTCGTGAAGCCGGCGCTGC
>DASSBX010000325.1:0-4108 GCA_035698305.1 Miltoncostaeaceae bacterium
TGCTCGATGACCGAGACGCAGGCGATCGCGTCGAACGCCGCGTCCCCGAACGGCAGCGCCCGCGCGTCGGCCACCCGCAGGTCGAGATCCGGGTCGAGCGCCCGCCAGGCCGCGATCTCCCCCGGCAGCAGGTCGATGGCCGTCCAACTCCCGCGCCCCTGGTGCTGGAGCGCGCTCGCCAGCAGCTTGGGGCTCGACACGTCCAGGCAGCGCCCCTCCCAGGGCTCGGCCGCGACCCGCCCGAGCTCGTAGTAGCGCCACGGCTCCACCGGCACCAGCAGCCGGTAGAGCCCCGCCCGGGGGTGCGGGAACCCGCCGCCACGCAGCCCCCGCAGCAGCCACGCCCCGCCGACCCGGTAGCTGTGGCCGGCCAGGCGCCCCCACGCCGGCCGCCTGTCCGTCACGTGCGCAGGGCCTGCCGGTAGACGTCCCGCGTGGCCGTGGCCGACGCCGGCCACGAGTAGCGCCCCGCCTCGGAACGGCCCGCCTCGCCGCGCTCGGCGAGCGCCTCGCGGTCCGACAGCGCCTCGGACAGCGCCGCCGCGATCGACTCCGGCGTGACCTCGTCGAGGAAGAGCGCCGACCGCCCCCCGATCTCGATGAGCGACGAGTTCCGCGCGCACAGCACCGGGCACCCGGCGGCCATCGCCTCGACGACCGGCAGTCCGAAGCCCTCGTAGGCCGACGGGTACACCAGCAGCGTCGCCCGCCGGTACAGGTCCAGCAGCTCCTCCCGCCTGATGAAGCCGCGCACCTCGCACCCGGGGCCCGCGGCCGCCTGGACGCGCTCCTCGTCCCCGCCCGGGCCGCCGACGACCACCAGCCGGCACGGCGGCGGACTCGGCGGCGCGCTCTCCCAGTAGCGCCGGTGGCCCTCGACGAGGACGCCGATCCGCTTGCGCGGCTCGCGGATCCCCACGCTCAGGACCATCGCCTCCCGGGCGACCGGGGGACGCGTGTCCGGGTGGACGCCGTTCGGGACGACCCGGATGCGCGCGGGGGGCACCCCGTACACGTCCCGCAGGTCGTGCGCAGTGGACTCCGACACGGCGATCACGCGCCGGGCACGCTTCACGGAGCGGCGGGCGAAGATCCGCGCGTAGCGGCGGAAGTTCTCCGGGAATGCCTCCGGGACCCGCTCCCACGCCAGGTCGTGGATCGTGACGACGGTCGCGCACGGGCTGAACCACGGCCCCCAGTTGACCGGCGCGTGGAGGACCGCCGCCCGCCGCCGCCAGGCGGTGAAGGGCAGCAGCACGTGCAGCCACAGCATGTCCACCATCAGGTTGCCGGCCGAGGTCAGCTTCCCGAGGCGCGGGAACGCGGGCGGGCCGAAGACCCACTCGATGCGCAGGTCCGAGGCGGGCCGCGCCTCGAGGCTCTCCCGCAGCTCGTTGATGTACGTCCCGATGCCCGTCTTGCGGCGCTTGGCCATCCGGCCGTCGACGAGGACCAGGGGCGCCTGCCCGTCGCGCCGCTCCGCGGGGGCCGCCGCAGCCCCGGCATCCCCCGGCGCCGCGGCGCCGCGGCGGGGCCAGAGGCGCGGTCGTCGTCGGCTCATCGGTGGGTTCCCCTCGGCAGGCGCTCAGCCGAGCGCCCGCGTCCGCCATCGGCGCGGCGGCGTCGGGAGGCCCGTGGTCACACCCTCCGCGCGGCGGACGCCGCGCGACGACGACCGCCCCGGTCACGCCGCCGCCGACGTGGGACGCGCCACGATCGACGTCGCCAGTGAGCCTACAGGGAGGCCGTCGGCGGTCGCGTGGCGCAGCGCCGTGCGGGACGTGCGGGCCAGGCCGAGCTCCATGCGCAGCACGGCGTCGATGGCCGCCAGCCACTCGTTGGCGCAGTCGCAGTGGACGAGCACCGCCCCCTCGTGGGCCTCGAGCAGGTCGCGCACATCGCGCGCGAGCGCGACGGCCGCGTCGCGTGCCTGCTCCGGGTCGGTGAGGGGGTGCCACCGGACCTCGAAGCCGCGGGCGGCGTAGTCGTCGAGGCAGTGCCGGGTGCGCAGGCCCGACACGATCGCCACCACGCCCCGGTCGCGCCACCAGTCGAGCTCCTCGATGCGGGCGGAGCGGCGGTGTCCCCGCCCACACCCGCCCGGCCGCTCCGCGACCGCGACCCGCTCCGGGACGATCCACGCGTACGTCCTCGGCTCCTGCATCGACCACCTCCGCATCCGCTGCCGGACGACGAGGATCCGGGCGGGGGCGGTGACGTCACAACGCGCGGGTGTGACGGGGGAGTGCCGCCGCGGCGACGGCGGGCGTCACGCTGCGCCGGCGACCGCCCGCTCGCGCAGCCAGCCCGGCACCGGCACGGTCTCGCGCGTCTGACGGTCGACGCAGACATGGACGAGCTCGCCCTGCGCCACCGTCTGCCCGTCGCGCGTGAAGGTGTGCCTGCTGCGGAAGGACGTGCGGCCGATGCCCCCGACCTCGGTGGCCTGCTCGATCAGGTCGTCGAGGAGGATCCGCCCGTGGAAGGAGCAGTGCGCGTCGACGATCGGGATGCCGGGCCCCGTCTCGAGGAGGCGCGTGAACGGGTGGTCGACCTCGGCCAGCCACTCGCAGAACCCCCGGTCCATCCAGCGGAAGAGGTTGGTGAAGTGGATCTGGGCGACGTCGACCTCCGACATGACGACGCGGAAGGTCGTGCGATGGATGTGGGCCGCCACCCGTCCACCCTAGCGACGCCGCAACGGCGATCGCCGTTGTCGCTACGAGCGCGCTTTTCGGCATGACCCGCCGTCCGGGGAGGGGGTGAAACGACGCGGGCCCAGCCCTCTGGTCGGCATTCGTCCGGCAACGAACCGTCCGATCGGCCATATGGCGTTTCTGGCGGATCACCTAGTTTCCTCGACCTCGATGACAACCAAAGACGTCTCCCCTCCCACCGACGACGAGCGGCGGCGCGCGGTCTGCGACGCGATGAGCTCCGCACCGGGCCTGGTCCGCTACGCCGCCCGCTACACGCGTTCGCTCCAGGACGCCGAGGACGCCTACCAGCGCGCGATGGAGATCGCGCTCACCCGGGCGCCCACGGCCGAGCCGCAGCGGTTCATGGCGTGGCTGCGGACGGTGGTGCGCAACGAGGCCCTCGCGGTGTGGTCCGCCCGGCGGCGGGAGGGTCCCGGCATGGGGGCCGATGTCGCGGACGCCGAGGGCGCGGCGGTGGCGGACGCCGTCCCCGTGGACGTGCTGGCGGAGTGGCGGGAGCGGTACCGGGCGATCCAGGACGGCCTCGCCGGCCTCACCGACGCGCAGCGCACCTGCCTGATGCTGCAGACGGCGGGCGCGAGCTACGAGCGGATCCGGGAGTTGACGGGCTTCTCGCTCCGCAAGGTGGAGCGGTCGGTGCTGGAGGGCCGCGCGGGGCTGCACCGGTGGGAGGTCCGGCTCGCGTCCGGCGAGGCGTGCCGGCGGCTGGACGCCGCGATCTGGCGGGTGGCGGGCGGCCAGGCGACCCCGAAGGAGCAGCGTGCGGTCGGTCGGCACGTCAAGCACTGCGGCGCGTGCCGCGCGACGCTGCGCGACCGCCGCCAGTCGAACGAGTGGCTCGCGGCGCTCGTGCCCGTCGCGCTGATCGGCGGGCAGGTCTTGGCCGGCGCGCCCGACCCGACCCCGATGTTCCCGTGGTGGGAGCGCGTCGCCGACGGCGCGACGGTCCGCGTCGGGACGATGGTGCACATGGCGATGGAGCTCCCGGGGGCGGCGCTCGCCAAGGTCGGAGCGGCGACCGCGGCGGCGGTCGTCGCGGGGGCGGCGGCCCTCCCCCTCGTCACCGACGCCGCCTCGCCGCCCCCGTCACCGCCGACGCCCGTGGCGGCGGATGCGGCGGCGGTGCCCGCGACCCGTGCGCCGGCGCGCACCGAGCCCATCGAACCCGCGGCGCCGGCGCGCCAGGCGCGACCCCACAGCCAGGCCCGCCGGGCCGCCCAGTCGGCGCGGCCCGCCACGCGGCCGCAGAACCCGGCGCCGGCGCGTGCGACGGCCGGCCGGCGTCAGGCGCGGACCGTCACCGCGCCGGCGACGCGGCCCGCGTCGTCCGCCCCACCACCCGTCCAACCGCCCCCGGCGTCCGCGCCGGTGGCGTCCCCCCCGACCCC
>DASSBX010000326.1:0-11152 GCA_035698305.1 Miltoncostaeaceae bacterium
GGTGACGGCGTCCGGCGCCTCCGGATCGGCGCCGCTCACCCGGAGCGGATCACCTCCAGCACCTCGTCGCGGCGGCGCTCCATGTCCTCGCGCGAGACCAGCGACTCCAGGTTGAGGCGCAGCAGCGGCTCCGTGTTGGACGGCCGCACGTTGAAGTGCCAGTCGTCGTAGTCCACGGAGAGCCCGTCGATCTCGGTCCGGCGGCCGTCGGCGTAGCGCTCGCGCAGCTCCTGGAGCACCGCCTGCGGGTCGGCGACCGTCGAGTTGATCTCTCCGGAGATGTGGTACTTCGCCCGGAAGCCGGCGATGAGCTCCGAGAGCGGCCGGCCGCTCGTGGCCACCAGCTCCATCACCAGGAGCGCGGGCACCAGGCCGGTGTCGGCGAACGAGAAGTCCCTGAAGTAATAGTGGCCGCTGACCTCGCCGGCGAACACGGCGTCGACCTCGCGCATGCGGCGCTTGATGAAGGCGTGGCCCACCCGGAACATGTCCGGCGTGCCGCCGGCGGCGGTGACGGCGTCCGGCACGGCGCGGGAGGCGCGCAGGTCGTAGACGACGGTCGACGGCCCCGTGCGGCCCAGGATGTGGCGCGCGAGGAGGGCGGTCAGGAAGTCGCCGTCCACGAACTCGCCGGCGTCGTCGATGAAGAAGCAGCGGTCGGCGTCGCCGTCGAAGGCGATCCCCAGGTCGGCGCCGTGCTCCCGCACCTTGGACATGATGAACTCGCGGTTCTCGGGCAGCAGCGGGTTGGGCTCGTGGTTCGGGAACGTGCCGTCCAGCTCCAGGAAGTAGGGGACGGCGTCGATGTCGAGCCGCTCCAGGACGGGCGGCAGGTACAGCCCGGACATCCCGTTGGCCGAGTCGGTCACAACCTTCAGGCCGGTGATCGCCGCCGGGTCGACGAACGACAGGCACTTCTCGACGAACCGCTCCAGCAGGTCGGTCTCGCGCGAGCGGCCGCCGGGCGTGGCGGCGCGCGGGGGGCCGGCCTCGGCGACGCGGCCCACCTCGCCGATCCCGCTGTCGCCCGACAGGGGCAGCGCGCCGGCGGTGACCATCTTGACGCCGGTGTACTGCGGCGGGTTGTGGCTCGCGGTGATGCAGGCGCCCGCGTCGTATCCGCCGTCGGCGACGGCGAAGTAGAGCATCTCGGTGGCGCAGAGGCCGAGCTCGGCGACGTCCGCGCCGGCCGACAGGGCACCCTCGGTGAACGCGGCGGCCATGGAGGGGGAGGACAGGCGGGTGTCGTGCCCGACGGCGACCCGCTTCGCCCCGGTGACGGCGATGAACGCCGCGCCGACGCGCTCGGCGCCCTCCTCGTCCAGCTCGCCCGGGTACAGCCCGCGGACGTCGTACGCCTTGAAGACCGCGGGGTCGGCCGTCACGCGCCGAACCCCGGGCGCAGGAGGGCGTAGGTCTCGTCGAGGTGCTGCGGCATGACGCGGACGTCTCCCATCACCGGCATGAAGTTGGTGTCGCCCACCCAGCGCGGGACGAGGTGCATGTGCACGTGGTCGGCGATCCCCGCGCCGGCGGCCCGGCCCTGGTTGATGCCGACGTTGAACCCCTGGGGGCGCATGCGCTCCTGCACGACCGCCTGAGATCGCTGGGCGAGGGTCATGAGCTCGCTCAGCGTCGCCTCGTCGAGGTCCGCCAGCGAGTCCACGTGCGCGTAGGGGACCATCATCAGATGCCCGTTGTTGTACGGGTACAGGTTCATGATCACGAACGCGCGGGCGCCACGGTACAGGATGTAGGTGCGCTCGTCGTCCTGCCGCGCGGGCAGGTCGCAGAACACGCAGGAGCGGCCGTCGTGGCCGCCGGAGTGCTCGGCGGAGATGTACGCCATCCGCCACGGCGACCACATGATGTCCGGGCCCTTCGGGGGGCCCTGCTCTAGCGCCATGCGGCTACAGCCATCGCTTGTGGCGGAACCAGGCGAACAGGGCGACGGCGATGATCGCCATGATGATCAGCGGGAACACGAACGAGAAGACGCCGCTGCGGGCGAACGGCAGCGTGTCGGTGTTCATCCCGTAGATGCCGGTGATCAGGGTGAGCGGCAGCATCACGGCCGACAGGATCGTGAGGACGCGGATGATGTCGTTGAGCTTGTGGGTGATCACCGACTCGTTGGTGGCCTCGAGCGCCTCCGCGACCTCCTTGTAGTTCTCCAGGAGGTCCCAGATGCGCTCGCTCTTGTCCACGATGTCGTCGAAGTACAGCTCGAGGTCCTGGGGCGCGTAGCGCTGCACGTTGCGCTCCAGCAGCCGCAGAGTGGGCCGCTGCGGCTTCACGATCTTCCGGAAGTTGATGATCTCCTGCTTCGTGTTGGAGATGTCCCGGACCAGGTCCTGGCTCTCGCCCTCGAACAGCTCGTCCTCGATCGAGTCGAGCTTGAAGCCGATCTTGTCGAGGATCGGGAAGCAGTAGTCGTACATGGTGTCGGCGATCTCGTAGAAGAGGTAGCCGGAGCCCTTGCTCATGTGCCGCTCCTGGGCGGCCTCGGTGCGCTCGCAGCGCGACCACAGGGCCGACAGCGGCTTGAGCGGCTCGTTCGGGAGCGTGATCACCAGGTCCTCGGCCACGAACACGTTGAGCTCGGCCGCCTGGAGCCGTCCCGACGCCTTGTCGAAGCGCGGGAAGTGCAGGACGATGAACAGGTAGTCCGGGTACTCGTCGATCTTCGGGCGCTGGCGCCGCCGGGAGAGGACGTCCTCGAGGTCCAGCGGGTGGAACTCGTAGTGCTCCGCGAGCCAGGCCGTCTCGATCTCGGTGGGCGCCTCGATGTTCAGCCACGTGAGGCCGTAGGCCTCGATGCGCTGGACGTCGGGCCGGTCGCGCTCAGCCTCCGCGTGCGCGGGCCCCTGCCCGCGGCCCTGGCCTCGGCGGATCTTCGGAAGGTTCGCCATCGTCCGCTCGGGAGGTGAGGGGCAGGTCGGGGCGGATCGCGCTCATGCCCCGATTCTGGCACACGCCGGGCCACACCGAGTCCCCGTCCGACGGCCGCCGGCGCGCCCCGCGGGGGCGCCCGGCGCACGAGCTATTCGATGAGCCCGTTCCGGTAGGCGTAGCGGGTCGCCTCGGTGCGGTTGCCGACCCCGAGCTTGCGGTAGATGTTCGACAGGTGGAACTTCACCGTCTGCTCGGTGACGTAGAGCTTGCTGGCGATGTCGAGGTTCGACAGGCCCTCGGCCACGAGGCGGAGGATCGACAGCTCGCGGTCGGTCAGGCCGCCCGGGTGGCCGCCGCCGCCCCCGCTGGGGGTGGAGCCGCCCTCGCCGCCGCGGCCGCGGGGGTGGTAGACGGTCCCCTCGACCACCTGGCGGATCGTGGACGGCAGGTCGAGCGGGTTGATCGACTTGACCACGTAGCCCGACGCGCCCTGGTGCAGCGCCTGGTCGATGTGCTCGGAGTCCTCGAACATCGACAGGATGATGATCTTCAGGTCCGGATAGTCCTTGCGCAGCGCGGCGAGCGTGGTGAGGCCGTCGCCCTTCGGCATGCGCAGGTCCAGGATCACCACGTCCGGGCGGACCCGGGGGACGATGGTGAGCATCTCCTCGCCGCTCATCGCCTCGCCCACGACCTTGATGTCGGGCGCGGTCTCCAGGGCCCGCTTGATGCCGTCGAGCATCAGGCGGTGGTCGTCCGCGATGGCGACTCGGAGGGGGGTGGTGGCGGGGGAGGTCTCGGGCATGGGGCTGGTGGTGGTCACGACGCGTACATCGGCGCGCCGACCGCGCTTCTTGAGCGCGATGCGGGCACACTAACGCAGCGACCGGCGGCCACCAACAGAATGCCGCCGGGGGACCGCCGGTCCGCCGGGTGTCAGGCCGTGCCGGGGACGGGGCCGTACCGCTTGATCGCGTCGACGATCTCGCGGGCGGGGCCGCCCTTCACCAGGTACTCGGCCGCGCCGCCGGCGAGCCCGGCAGCGATCTCCTGCTCCTTGTCGCCGACGCTCAGCATCAGGACCGTGACGTCGGGGAGCTGCGCCTTCAGCGCGTACGTCGCCTCGAGGCCGTCCAGGCCCGGCATGGAGACGTCCATGAGGACCACGTCGGGGCGGACGTCCTCCGCGAGCTCGAGGGCCTCGGCGCCGTCGCCGGCCTCGGCGACCACCATGATCTCGGGGTCGCGCTCCAGCAGCCGCCGGAGCACTCCACGGAACCTCGCGTTGTCGTCTGCCAGCAAGACACGGACCACCGGGCAGCACCCTCCCTCGTCCCGGTACGTGGCGCGGATTCGGGCGTCCGCTGGGGGAAACCCTACGCCGCAACCCCGTGGCGGTCGCCTAGACGCCTTGGTAGTTCGGTGTAACAAGAGGTATAGGCGATTGTTTTTCGCAAGGCGAGCCCGGGGCCGGTGCTCGCGGGCGCGCCGACGTGTATGCCCGGTCCGGGTTCCGCGCGCCGATCGCCCGCGTTCCAGGGTGCACTATTGTCCGGGGGGATGGCGTCGGGCGGCGATCAGATCACGGGTGCTGCCGTCGAGGCGCTGATCGGCGTGGTCACGCTCGACGCCGACGCCGCCGAGGGCGACGACGCGGTGATCCGCCTGGCGGAGGCGGTCCGCGCGGCCGCCGAGACGCCCGGCGTCGCGGTCTGGATCCAGGACCACCGCGTCGATCTGAGCCGCCTGGTGGCGGCCGAGGGGGCGCCGCAGGAGGCCTGGGAGGCGGTCGCGGCGGCGGCCGACGCGGCCCGCCCCGACGAGCCCGTGGACGTGGCGCCGGGCGACGGTGCCCTGGCCGCCGCGCTCGCGGCGGCCGGGCTGCCGTACGCCGTGGTGCTGCCGGTGGCCGACGCCTCGCGCGGGCTGGTGATCGTGGCGGGGGAGGCACCCCTGGACGACGATCCGCTGCGGCGGGCGGCGGTGGCGGCGGGGGCCGCCCGCATCGGGACGCTGCTGGACGCCGTGCGCATGCGCGACAACCTGGAGCGCGCGATGGCGCAGATCCTGGCGACGGACGAGCGGATGCTCGGCCGGATGGGGCTCGACATCCACGACGGCCCCACCCAGCAGCTCTCGGTGGCGCTGCTGGAGGTGCAGTTGCTGCAGGAGGACGTCGCCCAGGCGGCCGCGGAGGGGGCGGTGCCGCCCGAGACGCTGAACCCCGCGCTCGACCGCATCTACGAGACCGTGGGCGGCGCCCTGCACGAGATGCGCGAGCTCATCGGGCAGCTGCGGCCGGCCCAGTTCGAGGACCGCACGCTGAAGGACATCCTGAGCGACGCCCTGGTGGCGTTCGAGGCGCGGGCCGACTGCGAGGTGGAGTCGGAGTGGGACGGCGAGTTCCCGGTCAACGGGGTGTCGATCACCCAGCGGATCACCCTCTTCCGGATCCTGCAGGAGACCCTGAGCAACGCCCACCGCCACGGCCAGGCGCAGCGCATCCACGTGCGCCTGAAGGAGGACGAGCGCGGCACCGCGCTGGAGGTGCGCGACGACGGCAGGGGCTTCGACCCCGACGCCGTGCAGCGGCGCAGGCCCGGCATGCCGCTGGCGCGGTTCGGCCTGCACGGGATGCGCGACCGCGCCCAGATCCTGGGCGGGACGTTCGAGGCGGTGAGCGTCCCCGGCGAGGGCGCCACGATCCGCGTGTTCCTGCCGCGCTGGACGGGGCCCGCCCCGGAGGTGGCCGTCGATGTCGCCTGACGGGGGCGTCAGGGTGAAGGTCTGCGGTCTGACGGTGCCGTCGGAGGCCGCGGAGTGCGCCCGCCTGGGGGTGTGGGGCGTCGGCGTGGTGTTCGCCGCGGGCAGCCCGCGCCGGGTGGACGTGGAGCGGGCCGCCGCCGTCTGCGCCGCGGTGCCGGGCGGGGTCGCGAAGGTGGGCGTGTTCGTCGCGAGCGCCCCGGACGTGATGGCCGAGACGGCGCGGCGGGCGGGGCTCACGCACCTGCAGGTGCACGGGGACGTCGACCCGGCCGAGGCCCGCGCCGCGAGCGGCCTGGCCGTGATCCAGGGGATCCGCATGGACGGCCCCGGCGGCGTCGCGCGGGCCCGCGCCAGCGCCGCCGACATGGTGTTGCTGGACGCCGCGGTCGCCGGCCGCGACGGCGGCACCGGCATCACCTTCGACTGGGCCCTGCTCGACGCCGACCCGCTGGGGCGGCCGTTCGCGCTCGCGGGCGGCCTGAACCCCGGCAACGTGGCCGAGGCGGTCCGCCGCACGTCCCCGGCGCTGGTGGACGTCTCGAGCGGCGTGGAGTCGGCGCCGGGGCGCAAGGACGCCGCCAAGGTCGCCGCGTTCCTCGCGGCGGTCGCCGGCGCGGTCGGGGTGGCGGCGTGAGCGACCGGCGGGCGCCCGACGCGGCGCTCACCGCGCGCTACGGACCGTTCGGCGGCCGCTACGTGCCCGAGACGGTGATCGCGGCGCTCGACGAGCTGAGCGAGGCGTATCTGGCGCACCGCGACGACGTGGCGTTCCGCGCCGAGCTGGAGGGGTTGCTGGCCCGGTACGTGGGCCGGCCGACGCCGCTGTACCGGGCCCGCGGGCTGGAGGAGGCGTACGGCGTCGAGCGCCTCTACCTGAAGCGCGAGGACCTGTGCCACACCGGCGCCCACAAGATCAACAACGCGCTGGGGCAGGTGCTGCTCGCGCACCGGATGGGCAAGCGGCGGATCATCGCCGAGACCGGCGCCGGCCAGCACGGCGTGGCGACCGCGACGGCCGCGGCGCTGCTGGGCCTGGAGTGCGCCGTGTACATGGGGCGGGTGGACATGGCCCGCCAGCGCCTCAACGTGATCCGGATGAGGATGCTGGGCGCCGAGGTGGTGCCGGTCGACTCCGGGATCGGGACGCTGAAGGACGCCCTGAACGAGGCGATCCGCGACTGGGTGACCAACGTGCGCACCACCCACTACGTGATCGGCACCGCGGCGGGGCCGGCGCCGTATCCGGAGATCGTGGCGGAGCTGCAGAGCGTGATCGGGGCGGAGGCCCGCGAGCAGATGCTGGCCGAGGAGGGCCGGCTGCCGGGGTCGGTGGTCGCGTGCGTCGGCGGCGGCTCGAACGCCATCGGGATCTTCCGCGCCTTCCTCGATGACGCCGACGTGGCGCTGCACGGGGTGGAGGCGGGCGGCGAGGGCGTTGAGACGGGGCGCCACGGGGCCTCGCTGAGCCACGGCGCCCCCGGCGTGCTGCACGGCACCTACTCGTACCTGCTCCAGAGCGCCGACGGGCAGGTCACCGAGCCGCACTCCATCTCGGCGGGGCTCGACTACCCGGGCGTGGGCCCGGAGCACAGCTTCCTGCGCGACTCCGGCCGCGTGCGGTACGTGAGCGCCACCGACGCCGAGGCGCTCGAGGCCTTCGGGCAGTGCTGCCGGTCGGAGGGGATCATCCCCGCGCTGGAGAGCTCGCACGCCCTGGCGCTGCTCGCCCGCGAGGGCGCCGCCCTGGGGGCGGGCGGGCCGGTGCTGGTGTGCCTGTCCGGCCGTGGCGACAAGGACGTGGACGCGGTGGGCGCGGCCCTGGGGCTGGATGGCTGAGGCGGCGCCCGAGGGCGCGCGTCGCATCCGCGCCGCCTTCGCGGAGGCGGGCCGCCCGCTGTTCATGCCCTATCTCATGGGCGGGTTCCCCGACCTCGCGTCGAGCGCCGCCCAGCTGGCGGCGGCGGCGCGGCACAGCGACGTGATCGAGCTGGGGATCCCGTTCTCCGACCCCTTGGCGGACGGCCCGGTCATCCAGGCGGCGGGCCAGCGGGCGCTGGAGGGCGGCGTGCGCCCGGAGGACGTCCTCGAGCTGGCCGCGGACCTGCGCGGCGGGCCGCCCGTGGTGCTGATGACCTACGTGAACCTGGTGCTCGCCGCCGGGCCGCGGGCGTTCATGGAGCGCGCCGCGCGGGCGGGGGTGGCTGGGGTGATCCTGCCGGACCTGCCCATCGACGAGGGCGCCGACATCCGGGCGCACGCCCGGCGGGCGGGGGTGTGCATGGTGCCGCTGGCGGCGCCGACGTCCGCCGACGAGCGGCTCGCGGCGATCGGCCGGGAGGCGGAGGGGTTCGTCTACTGCGTCGCGCGGACCGGCGTGACGGGCCGCCAGGTGGCGGTGGGCGACGAGCTGCGGGGCTTCCTGCGGCGCGCGCGCGCGGCGACCGACGTGCCGCTGGGCGTGGGCTTCGGCATCCGGACGCCGGCGGACGTCGCGGGCGTCGGCGCGATCGCCGACGGGGTGATCGTGGGCAGCGAGCTGATCCGCCGCGTGGACGCGGCGCCCGACGCGACGGGGGCGGGGGAGGCCGTGGCGGCGTTCTGCGAGGAGGCGGTCGCGGCGCTGAGCGAGCCGGCGGGCGCCTCGGCGTGATCGCCCACGCCGTCCCGCCCGCGGCGCCCGTGGTGTGGGTCCAGGCGGGCCACCAGGCGCCGCGCGAGCCCGGATATCGCGCCCAGACCGGCGCGGGCAGCGGTCCGTTCGGCTCGGAGGTGGCGTTCAACACGCGCGTCGCTGCCCGGGTGACCGTGCTGCTGCGCCGCTACCGCGTGAACGCCCGGCGCACCCCCGGCAGGGTGACCCCGCGCGCGGCGCGCGGGGCGGTGTTCGTGAGCATCCACCACGACTCCGACGGCGGCCGCGCCGGGGTGGGCGCCGCGCGGACGGGGGTGGGGGAGAACTGGTACCACGGCGAGGGCTTCGGCACCGCCAGCCCGGTGCCGTACGCCGACAGCGCGCCCCACCGCCCCGCCACCACCGTCACGAGGGCCGTCGAGCGGCGCTCCCGCGACCTGGCGAACCGGATCGCGACCCGCCTGAAGCGCATCCACACCCCGGCCAACGGGGCGTACGGGTCGTTCGGCGGGGTGGAGCCGCGGGACGGCAACCCCCGCATGACCCACTTCTACGGCTTCTACCGCACGCGCGCGGGCGCCCGGGTGCTGGTGGAGGCCGGCGACCCCGCGCGCGACGCGGCGTTCCTGCGGCGCACCGACCTGATCGCCGTGGCCGTGACCCGCGCGGTGCTCGACCACCTCCGCTCCCGCTCCCTGATCCCCCGGCGCGCCTGACGGCCGCGGAGGCGGGGGGTCAGCAGCTGCCGCTGAGGACCGTGTCGCCGCTCACCGCGAAGCAGGTGCTCGCGTCGTTCGGGACGCCCTGGCTGGAGGCGATGGTGGAGCCGCTCTCGTCGGATCCGACGCGCACGATGTACCAGGACCCCGGGGACAGGCCGGTCAGCGCGGAGGAGCGGCCCTCGGCGTACCCGGAGCTGTAGCCCGCCTGCTTGCCCTGCTCGATGCCGGCCTTCTTGCCCTGGGCGACGCCCGCCTTCCTGCCCTGGCCGAGGCCCTCCTTCTTGCCGGCCCTGAAGCCGATCGTGCGCCCCTCCGTCCTGCCGGCCTTGAGCCCCGCGGCCTCGCCGGCTGCGTAGCCGCGCTGATGCGCGCCGCCCGCGTCGGCGCTCGAGTGGCCGAGCGCCCAGCCGCCCCACCCGGCGCCGACCAGCACCAGCGCGCCGGCGACGGCGGCGGCGATCGCGGCGTCGCGGCCCCACGCGAGCCGGCGGGTGCGCTGCTTCGCGTCGCCGAACGCCTTGGTGAGGCGCTCGCCGGACGAGGCGCCCCCGGTCTCGGTGAAGCGCTCCATCGCGGCGTCCCACCCCTCGCCCCCCGGGATCGGCGCGCCCGCCACCGTGGGCCGCAGCTCCGCGGTGTCGAGGGCGTGTCGCAGGTCGCCCACGAGGCTGTTGGCGTTGGCGAACCGGTCGGCCGGGTCCTTCGCCAGGCCGCGCGCCAGGGTCGCGTCGACCGCCACGGGGAGGCCGGGGCGGATCGCCGAGGCGTCGGGCACCGGCTCGCGGACGTGGGCGAGCAGGACGGCGCTGGCCTCGCGGCGCACGAACGGCGCCCGTCCCGTGAGCGCCTCGAAGGCGACGGCCGCCAGCCCGTACAGGTCGGACGCGGCGGTGGCCTGCTCGCCCTCCACCTGCTCGGGCGACACGTACTCGGCGGTGCCCAGCCAGTCGCCGCGGCGGGTGAGCCCCGGCATGTCGTCCAGGCGGACGAGCCCGAAGTCGCCGAGGTAGGAGGTGCCGTCCGGGTCGAGCAGGATGTTCGCCGGCTTCACGTCCCGGTGGATCGTCCCGTTCGCGTGGGCGAAGTCGAGGGCCGCGCCGATGTCGGAGAGCATCGCCACCGCCTCGTCGGCGGGGAGGGGACCCCCGCGCGCGATGCGCTCGGCCAGCGTGTCGCCCGGGACGAACCGCATCGCCATGTAGGCGCGCCCGTCCACGTCGCCGGCGTCGTACACCGGCACGATCCTCGGATGCTCCAGGCGCCCGGCGGCGATCGCCTCGCGGCGGAAGCGCTCCAGGGCGCCGGCGCGGGTGAGGTACCCATCGTCGAAGACCTTCAGCGCCACGGGGCGGTCCAGGTCGAGCTGTGTGGCGCGGTACACGACCGCCTGCCCGCCGCGGCCGATCTCGGCCTCGACCCGGTACCGCCCGAACTCCTCTCCCGGGACCAGCCTCAGTGCGTCGCCTCCTCGTGGGACCGGGTCACCCTAGACGGGTTCGCGCTCGGCCCCCTCCCTCCTTGGCATGCACCTCCCCGCGGCGCTCAGAACTCGACGACGACCGCCACGATCGTGAGGATGGCGAGCACCACGCCCAGGGCCGCCAGCACGGTGGCGAACCGCAGGTCGAGCGGCGCGAAGCCTCCCTGCATCAACGCGCGCTCGACGGCGCGGAAGCGCTGCACGCCGTGGGCGATGAAGATGACCGCCAGCACGGCGAACCCGATGCCGAGCACCACGAACGGCCATCTGCGGCCCTCCGCGAGCTCGGGCAGCAGGGCGCCGACCCCCAACGCGACCGCGATCGCGGTGAGCCCGCCGCGCCACCACGCCAGGTAGGTGCGCTCGTTCGCGAGCCGGGTCCGCCGGATCGCGTCCTCGTCCTCGGGCGTCACGGCCGGGACGCTACCGCGGCGGCCTGGCGTCCGGGAACGCTGCCACCCTTGTGGGCGTGACGCCGCCCGCCACGCACGCCGTCCCACCCGTCGCCCCGATCCCGGGGGAGGATCTGCCGCTGGCGGCGCTCGCCGACCTGGTGCGCGAGGTGGAGGCCGCCGAGGCGGCCGGCGCCGAGGACCCCGCGGCCCACGCGGTGGTCGAGGCGCGGCTGGGGGAGCTGCGCGCGGCGTGGACGGACCT
>DASSBX010000327.1:0-2017 GCA_035698305.1 Miltoncostaeaceae bacterium
CCGCCACCGCTGCGACCTTCCCCCCAGCCGCGACATCGCCGGCCATCTGGACCTTCACCGCCCACCCCGCCATCCGCTCCTGCAGCCCCGTCGCCGCGCTCTCCACACCGCGCACGAGCGTCTCGAGCCGTCCGCCTCCCGCACCACCGGCCGCCACGCCGGCCATCCCCACCACGCCGGCGCCGGAGGCTCCCGCCCCGGCCAGGCCCAGCCCCAGGCCCGGCCCGGGCGCGGGCAGCACCCCGGCCATCCGCGGCCCGGCGGCGTGCAGCTCGCGCAGCGTGGCCTTGCACGCCGAGCAGCGCCGCAGGTGCGGCCGCGCCGCCGCGAGCTGCTCGGCCGTCGCCTCCCCGTCCACCAGCGCCGAGAGCACCGGCGACCACCGCCGGCACTCCTCGCCCGTCTCGATCCCCGCATAGCGCTCGAGAAACGCTCGACGCCCCTCGGTGATGCACCGGTTGACCTTCGTATAGGTCCAAGACTGGCGCTCGGCGATCTCCGTGTACGACAGCCCCTGCGCCTTGAGCCACAGCGCCGTGACCTCCTGCGGCTTGAGCCGCTGCAGCGCCTCAGCCGACCGCGACAGGCGGTCGAACCGCATCAGCCGCTCGTCCGCGTCGGGCGCGGCGTCACAGGGCCGCCCGTCGAGATCGACCTCGTCGGAGGCCACCAGCTGCTGGCGCGTGCGCCGCACGGCTTGGGCCTCGTGCTTGACGACCACATGCAGCCAGCGGTCGACGGTGTCCGGCTCCAGCGACGACGCCCGCCGCAGGAAGATCTCGAGCGCCCGCTGGTAGGCGTCATGGGCGTCGTCGGCGCAGAGCGAGTGCCGGCGGGCGGTCCGCAGCAGCGCGCCCGCGTGCTCGCGGATCGTCCGCACGACCAGGTCGTGTGAGTCGTCCATGACCGACACGAGGCGCAGCCTGGCAACGCCTCGCCCCCACCCGGCGCTCCCGTGGACGGACGTCCGAGCGATCAGTCCCCGGCGGGGACGCCAAAGATGAGTGGCCACCACTCATGCGACCGGGCAAGTGCGTGCGGTTGGCTGGCCGCCATGAGGCTCGCTCCGCCCCTCGCCGCGCTCGCCTTCGCCCTCGCCGCCCCGACGGCCGGCGCCGCGTCGTTCACGCCCGGACCCTGCCCGACACCGGAGACGCCGATCCCGGCGCTCACGACCGCCCGCTGCGGATTTCTCACGGTGCCCGAGCGCCGCGCCGACCCCGCGAGCCGCACGATCCGGCTCCGGGTGGCCATCGTGCCCGCCCGGTCGAGGACCCCCGCGCCCGACCCGGTCGTCTACCTCACCGGCGGGCCGGGGGGCAGCGCGATCGGCGCGATGCAGAACGTCGTCAACGCCGGTGCCAACCGCGACCGCGACCTCATCGTCCTCGAGCAGCGCGGCACGCTGTACTCCGACCCCTCGCTGACGTGCACCGTGATCGACCGCTGGAATTCCCGCGTCGTCAGCCTCCCCTACGACGCCCGCTCCACCGGCCGCAAACAGACCGCCGCGACGGCGAGGTGCCGCCAGAGCGTCGTCGCCAAGGGCGCCGACCCCGCCGCCTACAACACCACCGAGAGCACCCAGGACATCGCCGACCTGCGCGTCGCGCTGGGCCTGGCCGAGTGGAACGTCATGGGCGCCTCCTACGGCACCGACCTCGCGCTCAGCTACGTGCGCGACCACCCCGAGGGCGTGCGCAGCGTGACGGTCGACTCGGTCGTCCCGCCCGACCAGGCCAGCACCGGCCTGGCCTGGACGAGCGCCGCCGCGGGGATGCGCAACATGGTCGCGTCCTGTCGCGCCCAGCCGAGCTGCCGGCGCCGGTATCCCCGCCCCGATCGGGTCTTCACGCGCATCGTCCGGGACCTCGAGCGCCACCCGCGCGTCGCGCGCGTCAAGCCCGCGCTGATCCCCGGCGACAGGCCCGAGCCCGGGGCCAAGCGCACCAAGGTCGTCCTCGACGGCGGCGCGTTCGCCAACTACATCATCAACATCACCGGGGCCGGCTTCGGG
>DASSBX010000328.1:0-9935 GCA_035698305.1 Miltoncostaeaceae bacterium
CCGCCGTTGGCGGTGCCGGCGTAGACGGTGCGGGGGTTGGCCGGATCGACCGCCATCGCGTGGACCTCGATGCCGTCGAGGCCGACCCCCGCCCAGCCGGCGCCGCCGTTGGTGGTCTTGAACACGCCGTCGTTGCTGCCGGAGTCCCCGGCGACGTCGGTGCCGGCGTAGACGATCTGGGGCTGGGACGGGTCGACCGCGACGGCGTAGACGAGCCGGTTGGGCGGGCTGAGGCCGGCGTTCGCCGCGCTCCAGCCCGCGCCGGCGTTGGTGCTCCTGAACGCGCCGGCGACGGTGCCGGCGTAGACCGTGCCGGGGTTGGCGGGGTCGATCGCGAGGGCGAGGGCCCCTGCGCCGGTCAGGCCGGCGCCCGATGCGCTCCAGCCGGCGCCGCCGTTGACGCTCTTGAACACGCCCGTGGCGCCCGTGCCGGTGCCCGCGTAGATGGTCTGGCGGTTGGAGGGGTCGATCGCCAGGGCGTAGACGAACGTGTTGGTGAGGCCGTTGCTCGTCCGGCTCCAGTTCGCGCCCCCGTTCGTGCTGGTGAACACGCCGCCGTCGCGCGTTCCGGCGTACACCGTCTGGGGGCGGGTGCGGTCGATCGCGAGGGCGATGACGTCGCCGGCGGGCAGGCCGGCGCTCGCCGGGGCCCAGCTCGTGCCGCCGTCCGTGCTCTTGAACGCCCCGCCGCCGGTGCCTGCGTAGACGACCTGCGGGTCGGACGGGTCGATCTCCAGGGCCCGGACGAAGAGGTCGCCGAGGCCGGCGCTCGCCGCGCTCCAGGACGCCCCGTCATCGGTGCTCCGGTACACGCCGGCGAGCGTGCCGGCGAGGACCGCCCCGGATGGCTGGACCGCCAGCGAGCGCACCCACAGCCCGGCGGGGAGGCCCGTGTTCGCCGCCGCCCAGGTGGCGCCTCCGTCGACGCTCCTGAACACGCCTGCGGTGCTGGTGCCGGCGTAGAGGACCCTGGGATTCTCGTCGAACGCCAGGGTGAGGACCGCCGAGTTGGCGATGCCCGCGCCCACCGCGCTCCAGCTCGCACCGCCGTTGGTGGTCCTGAACACCCTGCCCCCGCCGGTGCCGGCGTAGAGCGCGCGGGGGTCGGCGGGGTCGAACTGCAGGGAGTAGACGAACGTGTTGGTGAGGCCGTTGCCCGCCGCGCTCCAGGAGGCGCCGCCGTTGGTGCTCCTGAAGACGCCGCCGCCGCCCGTGGCGGCGTACAGGGCCTGGGGGTTGGCCGGGTCGATGGCCAGGTCGTAGACATGCCCCCCGTTGGGGCCCTGTGAGCTCCAGCTGCCGGGCGCGGCCGCGGCCTGCGTGGCGCAGACGGCGCAGATCAGGATGAGGAGGGAGCCGACCAGCGCGCTGCGGTGCCTCCGAGACGGCGCTCGTCCAGCGATGACCCGGAACCGACCGCGCGCTGTGCGCATCTGGACCCTTCCTCTCGACGGGAGCGACGGGGCCACGCCAGGCGTCCTGGCGCGGCTGCTGCGGCGATAGTGCAGCCGTGCCGTGGGACGGAGCGCCCCCCGTTCCGATGGTTGTGCACGTCGCTCCCGCCCGGATGACCTGGACCGCACGCGGCAGGTCGTCGGGGTCCGTGCCCTAGGCGGTTGGGGGTGCGCCCCGCCCCGGCGCGGGGGTCACGACGCGGCCTGCCATCGGATGCGCGGCATACCGCCTGCCGATGGCCGGCCGCGTCGTCATCGACGTGACGCCCGGCGTGGGCGGCGCGGATGCCTCCGCGACCGCTGCTCAGCCGTCGGCGACGCCCGGAACGGGGTATTCCGCGCCGCACCACTCGCAGTGGGTCGCGGGCTCGCCGGGCGCGGTCGTCGCCGGCGGCGGCTGCACGTGCGCGGGGACGGGCGGGGCGGTCGCCGGGTCGTACTCCGCGCCGCACCACTCGCACTTCGTCTGCTGCTGGTCGGGGGGGTCGGTGCTCATGGACGCATCGTCCGCTCCGGCGCCGTCGCGTCCATCGGGGGCTCCCCGCGACCGGCTGCGGGTCTCCCGCGGGCCGCGCTCAACAGCAGCCGGCAGCGCCGCCCGCCGGCTGGATGCCCGGCGCGTCGGCCGGCTTGGTCCCGCTGACGATCGCGCCGTGCAGGCCGTCGGCCACCTCGTGGGTGAAGCGGACGTCCACCTCGGCGAACCCCGCCTCGTCCAGGAACGCCCGGTACTCGCCCACGGCGAGGGCGCCCGCGATGCACCCGGCCCAACCGCCCCGCTCGGCGCGCTCCTCCGGCGTGAGGCGGTCCTCCGCGACGACGTCGCTGATGCCGATGCGCCCGCCGGGGCGCAGCACCCGGAACGTCTCCCGCAGGACGGCCTGCTTGTCCGGGGACAGGTTCACGACGCAGTTGGAGATGACGACGTCGACCGTCTCGGCGGGAAGGGGGATCTCCTCGATCCGGCCCTTGAGGAACTCGACGTTCGTCGCCTTCGCCTCCGCCGCGTTCCGCCGGGCGAGGGCGAGCATCTCGTCGGTCATGTCGAGGCCGTAGGCCTTTCCGGCGGGGCCGACGCGCCGGGCCGACAGCAGCACGTCGATGCCCCCGCCGGAGCCGAGGTCGAGGACGGTCTCGCCCTCGCGGAGGTCGGCGACCGCGGTGGGGTTGCCGCAGCCGAGGCTCGCGAGCACCGCCTGCTCCGGGAGCGCACCCTGCTCGTCCGTCCCGTAGAGGCCGCTGCCGAACGCCGGCTCCCCGGGGGCGCAGCAGCCGCCCTCCCCGCAGCCCGAGGCGATGGCCGGCTCGCTGCCCGATGCGGCTTCGGAGGCGGCTTGCGCGTACCGTTGCCGCACCTGCTCGTGGATGTCGGTGGCGGCGTGGTCGCTCAGCATGTGCATGCCTCCTCCTGGGGCGCGGCGACCCACGTCGCGAACTCCGCGAGCGCCTCGGGCAGGACGTAGTAGTAGGCCCACAGCCCGCGGCGCTCGGAGTCGACCAGCCCGGCCCGGCGCAGCACCTTCAGGTGGTGCGACACGGTGGACTGGCCGACGTCGAACAGCGGGATCAGCTCGCAGACGCAGACCTTGCCTGCGTGCGCGCGGAGCACGTCCACCAGCTGGAGCCGGATCGGATCGCCGAGCGCCTTCGCCACGGCCGCCATGCGGGCGGCGGCCTCGGACGCGACGTCCGGATGGACGACCGGCTCGCAACAGGGCTCGCCGGCCGGTCGCTTGGTCTTGGGAGTCAGCTCGACATCGATCCCCATAGATCGATTATCTTCGATTGAAGTGACCCCTGTCAATCGATCAGCCCACCGGGGCGCTGCCGCGGTGTACCCCGCCGGGATGGGAGGAGCCACGGATACCCTGGGTCACCCGGAGGACCTCGGTGGATTGCCTGCGGTTTCCCGCGCAGTCCTGGACGCGGCGGCGAGCAGGGCGGGCGCCCGCGCCTGAGACGCGGCCCCGGCGCCAGTCCAGTGCCGGCCGCAGCGAAGGCCAGTGCCCCCGGCAGGAATCGAACCTGCGACACCAGGTTTAGGAAACCTGTGCTCTATCCACTGAGCTACGAGGGCGCCGGGAGAGGATAGCCCGGGTCACGCCCCGTCGGCGGCGCGCTGCGGGGCCCTGTCCTGGCACTCGATCATCAGGGACACCGGCGGCATCTCGGTCTCGGTGTCACCGCGGGACGCCGCCGAACTCATCGGTAGCATCGCCCGCGTGGGGATCCTCGGGGGCGGCGGCCGGCGGGAGCGCGACGAGATGGAACTGCGCGCCGAGCTCGCGCGCCTCGACGCCCTCCCGCTCGACGACCTGGCCGACGAGGTGCTGCGCCGCGTCTTCGGGCCGGACGGCCGAGCGCGGGACGGCGTCGTGCCCGCCGAGGAGGCCGTCGTCCCGTTCGACCCCCGCGGCACCGGCCTGTTCCCCGGGATGCCGAAGGACATCCGCGAGGGCCACCGGGAGCTGGTGGAGGAGGGCGTCCAGCGGCTCGAGCAGCGGGGGCTGGTGCTCGTCCGCGTCACCGGCCGCGACCAGACGAAGGTGGCGCTGCGCCTCACCCGCGCGGGGCGGAGGGCGCTCGGCGCGGCCTGAGCCTCAGGCGGCGGAGGCGGTGAGGTACGGCAGCCACGCGTTCGGCTGCCGGGGCGCTGCGACGGAGATGAACACGTCCGGCCGCGGCGGGCGCGGCTTGGTGCGGGGGTGCATGTCGATCTCGTGCGGCAGCCGGTTGCCCTTGCGCAGGTTGCACGGGGCGCACGACGTGACGACGTTGTCCCATGACGAGCCGCCGCCGCGGGAGCGCGGGATGACGTGGTCCATCGTGAGGTGCGACGCCGCCCCGCAGTACTGGCACTCGTAGCCGTCCCTGGCGAACACCGCCCGCCGGGAGATCTTGCGCGACTCGTTCCGCGGCACCCGCACGAAGTAGACGAGCCGGATCACCAACGGGTACGCGTGGTCGGCGGTGGCGCTTCGCAGCCTGCGGGCCGCGCGCTCCAGCACCTCCGCCTTGTTCTTCAACACCAGGACGACGGCACGCTGCAGCGAGCAGACGTTGATCGGCTCATAGGTCGCGTTGAGGACGAGGACCTGCTGCGCCACGGGCTCCTCCGCGCGTGGAACGAGGGAACGCCGGCGGGCTGCCGTCTCTCACCCTGAGCCCGTGGGGATTCTAGCCAGGTCCCGCGTCGGCACGGTAGGAGCCGAGATGCGTGACGTGGGCGACGCCCTGCACCTCGATCGCGTCGATGGCCTCGGCCACGCGCATGTCCCGGGCGCGGCTGCCGTCGATGTCGATGAAGAAGATGTACGAGCCGAGCCCCGTCTTCGTCGGCCGCGACTCCAGCCGCGTCAGGTTCACGGCCCGCATCGCGAATTCCTGGAGGATCGCCAGCAGAGCGCCCGGCCGGTCGCGGTCCAGGCCGCAGATGATCGAGGTGCGGAAGCGGCCGGGCCCCACCGCCTCCACCGGCTCGGTGCCCACCATCACGAAGCGGGTGAGGTTGTGTCCCACCGCGTCGGCGATGTCCGTCGCGATCGGCGTGCCGCCGTAGAGCTCCGCCGCCCGCAGCGTCCCGATCGCCGCGGCCGCCCCCGCCTCGCCGGAGCCGACGGTGCGCACCGCGTCGGCCGTCGAGTTGCTGGCGGTGATCTCCGCCTGCGGCGCGTTCGCGCGCAGCCACGAGGCGCACTGCGCCGTCGCGTGGGGGTGCGACAGCACGCGCTCCAGGTCGCCGGGCCGGACGCCGGGGTCGCGGGCGATCAGGTGGTGGCGGACGGGGAGGACCACCTCGCCCCGGATCACCACCCCGTTGGAGGCGAGCTGGTCGAGCGTCTGGGGGACGGCGCCCTCGAGGGTGTTCTCGATCGGCACCAGCGCCTGGGGCACCTCGCCCTCGCGGACGGCGCGGAAGCAGTCGATGACCGTCGGGTACGGCACCTCGTCGAGATCCGCGCCGGGTCCCGCGAGCCGCAGCAGCGCCTCCTCGCAGAACGTCCCGGGCGGGCCCAGGTAGCCGGCCCTCACCCGTCGTCCGCCGCGGGCGGGCGCGCCACGGGGAACTCGCCGGTGGTGGGCTCCGACTCCGCGGCGGGCCCGGACGGGGCCGCCGGCTCCGCGGCGTCCGCCGCGGGGGCCTCCGCCGCGGGGGCCTCGGCCCGCTGGCGCGCCCGGCGCCCGGTGGCCATCGCCACCGCCGTCTCCTCCTCCGGGGACAGCCGCTGGGAGGGCGTCCCCTCCTCCAGCTCCTTCATGTACATGCGGGCGTGGTCGCGGGCGTGGAGGCAGGTGACCACCGCCCCCGTGCCGTTGCCGTCGATCAGGGCGATCGACCAGGACTGGCTGCCGCCCATGTCGCGGTAGGCGTCGTAGCGCACCAGGCCCTGGAACCGCAGCGCGGTGGCGAGGCTGCGCTCGGTCACCTCACCCTGGCGCTCGACCAGGCTCTGCAGGTCGCTCAGCCCCTGCTCCACGCGGGCCACGGCCCGCTGCAGGCTGGCCTGCCGGTCGGTGAGGCCGGCGGTCGCCCCGTCGGGCAGCAGCACCTGCTGGGCCGCGCGGAGGCGGCGGAACGCGATCCACAGCGCCAGCACACCGGCCAGCGCGAGGACCGCGCCCGCGCCGGCGGCGACCGCGACGAGCAACGTCCCTTCCATCAGACGGTGATCTTGACCGCGTACTCGGCCTTGTTGTTGTCGATCGAGGTCTCCCCGGTCACCGGGTCGATCTCGATGACGAGGGTGCCCTGCTCGCCGAACACCACCTTGTCGGACGAGGGGCCCGGGATCGCGACGGTGGTGCTCTCACCGGACGCGAGGGCCGCGATCGGCACCTCGCGGGTGTCCACGTCGTTCGGCGACCCCGGATAGGAGAAGGAGGCCCGCACCACCAGCTCCTTCTCGTCGAAGTCGCCGCCGTTCTTCACCGTGACGCTCCACTTGAGCAGCTCGCTGGTCTGCACGGTCGTCACCTCGCCGGGCGCCAGGCGGGTCTCCGACGGCAGGGCGACCGTGGCCTCGAGGGACGTGCCGCGCAGGTTGCCGGTGTTGCCGCCGTCGTCGCCGCCCCCGCTCGCGGCGGTGCGCCGCTGCAGGTCGGGGATCAGCGCCTTCGCGCCGTCGGGCGAGGCGTACGAGGCGTTCGGCAGGAACGGCTGGAGGGCCGGCACCTCGATGCCGGTGATGTCGTCGTCCTCGAGCGCCTGGATCGCCGGGCCCTTGAACGAGTCCTCGTAGATCACGTCGCTCGCCAGGAAGCGCTGCATCGGCTTCGCGATGCCCGCGGCCTTCGTCTGGGGGTCGTCGCGCTGCAGCAGCGCCGGCAGGTTGTCGCCCAGGGAGCTGAGGCCCGCCACCCGGTACTCGAGCGCGGTGATCAGGCTCCGCTGGGGTGCGTTGAGCGCGCCCGGCGGGTCGAGGTCCTCGGCCTGGTCGACCAGCCCCTGCGCGTCCTTGGAGATCGCGAGGATCGCCGCGCGCAACTGCGGCGGGCGCTGGCCGCGCGGGTTGGCCATCACCTGGCGCAGCTTGGCGCCCTGCTCCGCCGACGCCGTCTGGATCTGGGCCACGCCGTTGATGTAGCCCGTGTACTTGTCCTCGAGCTGGCTCCGCTGGCAGTCCTTCACCACCAGCGCGATCACCACGATCAGGATCACCGCGAACACCAGCAGCGCCACCAACCGCGCGCGCGGGTGCTGCAGCACCGCCGCGCCGCCCGATGCGCCGCCCCCGCGGCCGCCTGCGCCGCGCTGGCGCGAGGTCGTCCCCCGGCTCCGGGAGCCGGACGCGCCGCCCGACCGGGAGCGGCCCGCGCCGCGCACCGAGGCCCGGCCCCGGGTGCGCCCGGAGGGAGGGGGGTCCTCATCGACGCCGTCGCCGAAGTCGAAGTCGTCGTCCGGCGGCGCCGACCCCGACCGCGCCGATCCCGACGGCGTGCCGCGCGGGATCTCGCCCGTGCTGCCGGCGTCGGGCTCCTCGTCCGCGCGGCGCCGCGACACGCGACGACGAGCCGGCCGCTCGGACTCCGGGTCGTCGGCGAACGCGGCGTCGAAGTCGGGGCGGTCGTCGTCGTACTCGGCCACGGCTACGTCCGAAAGTGAGGTGGAGGTGGGCGAGGGGGGACTCGAACCCCCAAGCTCAATTGAGCACTAGACCCTGAACCTAGCGTGTCTACCAATTCCACCACTCGCCCAGGCATTCCTGCCATCAGGGTTGCGGGATGGTACCGCATCCCGGGTACCCGGCACGGACAGGATGGCGGCGCCGATCGTGGAAGATCGTCCCCCATGGGTACGCGCACCTCCGCCGAGCGCACGGTCCTGGGCCGCTACGTCATGGGCGCCGCCGTCGGGCGGGGGGCCACCGCCGTGGTCCACCGCGCCCGCGACCTCCACACCGGCGAGGACGTGGCGGTGAAGGCCGTCCCGGTGGAGCTGGGCCTGGCGGAGCGGGTGCGGGCGGAGGTCCGCGCCGCGGGGCGCCTGGACCACCCGTGCGTGGTGCGGCTGCGCGACTGGGGCGAGGACCGCGACCACCTGTACCTGGTCTGGGACCTCGTGGAGGGCCCGTCGCTCTCGCAGCTGCTGCGGGGGCCGGAGCCCCCCGGCGACGGGGAGGCCCTGCGGATCGGCGAGGACCTGCTCGGCGCCCTCGGCCACGCGCACGGGCGCGGCGTGGTCCACCGCGACGTCAAGCCGGGGAACATCCTGATCGACCGCGACGGCCACGCCCGCCTGTCGGACTTCGGGGTGGCGCGCCTGTCGGGCGAGGCGGGGCTCACCATGACCGGCGACGTCGTCGGGACGATCGCCTACATGGCGCCGGAGCAGGCGGTCGGCGAGGACGCCGGCCCCGCCGCCGACGTCTACGCCGCCTGCCTGGTGCTGTACGAGTGCCTCACCGGCGCGAATCCGAACGCGGGGGCGACCCCCGCCGAGACCGCCCGCCGCGCCGCCTCGGGCGCGGTGCCGCCCCTGGCCCGCGCCCGCCCCGACCTGCCCGCCGGCCTGGCCCGCGCCATCGACGCCGGGCTGCAACGCGACCCGGGCCGCCGCCCGGAGGCGGCCGACCTCGCAGCCGCCATCGGCGGGGCCCGGGGCGGCGTCCGCGGCGCCCGCCGCCGCGGGCTCCGGGCCCTGCCGGCGGTGGCGTGCGGCGCGGCGGGCGCCGGCCTCGCGGCCGTGGGCGTGACGCTCGCCGACCCGCCCGCCCGCCTCGCCCGCGACGGCCGATGGGCGCCCGCGGCGGCGGCGGCGATCCTCGTCGCGGCCGCCGCCCTCTTCGCCTGGCGTCCGCGCGCCGGGATGCTCCTCGCCGTGGCCGGCGGCGCGGCGCTGGTCGGCGCGACGGCGCCGGCCGCCGGGGCGCTGCTGGGCGCCGGCGCCCTGGCGGTGCTGCTGCTCGGCTGGGGGCACGGGCGCCTGGTGCTGCTGCCCCTGGCGGCCCCCGCCCTGTTCGCCGTCGGGCTGGGCCCGCTCTTCCCCGCCCTTGCGGGGCTGGTCCCGCGGTGGCCCGCCCGCCTGTGGGTGGCGACCGCCGGGGCCGTCGCCGCGGTGGCGTGGCAGGTGGCGCGCGGCGGCGACCTGCTGGCCGGCGCCGGCTACGTGGAGCCGGCGGTGTCCGCCTTGCGCGACGAGCGCTCCCCGGCGGAGGCGGCGGAGCGTCTCTGGCAGCCCCTCTCCGGCATGCCGCAGGCCGGCGTCCAGGCCCTCATCCTGATCGTCGCCGCGATGTGCGCGCCGCTCGTGCTGCGCCTGCGGCCGGACGGGCCGCGCGAGGCGGCCGCGCTCGTCTGGACGGGCGCGCTGGCGACCGCGTTGGTGGTCGCCGCCCCCGACCCGGCCGACGCCCTCGGCGCCGTGATCCCCGCCACGATCGTGCTGGTGGCGGCGGCGTTCCGGCCCTGGCGCGCCCTCGCCGGACGCAGCCCCCGAAAGGCGTCCGCTACGCTCCGCGGTTCCGAGCGATGAGCGTCCTCCGCAACATCGAGCAGAAGATCGAGGGCCTGTTCGAGCGGGGCTTCAAGCGCGCCTTCCGGAGCTCCCTGCAGCCGGTCGAGCTCGCGCGGAAGCTCGCGCGCGAGATGGAGGACCACAAGACGATCTCGGTCTCGCGGGTCTACGTGCCCAACGACTTCACCGTGTACCTGTCGCCGCAGGATCGCGAGGGGTTCGCGTCGTACGAGCGGTCGCTGGTGACCGAGCTGGGGTCGTACCTCGACGCCCACGCGCGGGGCGCCGGCCTGTCCCTGGTGGCGCCGGCCACCGTGTCGCTCGAGACCGACACCGATCTGCGGGTCGGCGAGTTCGGCATCTCGTGCCGCATGGCCGACCCTCCGCCCGCGACCGTCGCCGCGCCCGCGGCCCCCGCCCCGGCCGCCGACCCCGCGCCGGGGGCGGAGCCCCCGGAGGCCGCCGAGCCGCCGCCGCCCGTCGCGGTGCCCTCGCCGCCGCCGGCGGTGCCCGACCCGCCGCCGCTG
>DASSBX010000329.1:0-7413 GCA_035698305.1 Miltoncostaeaceae bacterium
TATCGCTTCCGGCAGATGGATGGTGCACCAGTGAGCGACGTGGCCGGGATCCACCTGGTCCAGGGGCTCGAGCTGGTCGGCACCCCCCGCCGCTCGGCGGTCGCGCGGCTCGACGCCGAGGGCCGCCTGACCGCCCTCGAACTCGCCGCGACCGACGAGGAGATCGCGGCCCTCCTCGACGGCGCCGACGTGGCCGCCGTGGCGGTGGACGCCCCCCTGCACGTGCCGAACGCGACGGGCCGGCGGGACGCCGAGGCGGTGCTCGCGTGGTGCGACGTGGCGGCGTTCCCGTCGTCGCGGACCCGGCTGGAGCGGGTGCACGGCGGGGTGCGCGGCGAGGCGCTGGGCCCGCTGCTGGAGGCGCCGGGCCGCGCCGTGCTCGAGGCCCTGCCCGACCAGGTGCTGCGCCAGATCGCCTGGGAGCGCGACCACCCGGCCGGCGCGCCGCCCATCGACCTCGGCGTGTACCGGGCCGCCTGGATCGGCGTGAGGGCGCCCGTCTACCGGCCGAAGGGCACGGGGCGCGCGCGCCCCGACGGCACGCTGGCGGCCTGGCGCCTGCTGGACGGGGCGCTCGACCTGGGCGGGTGGGTGCCGGCGCCCCCGGCCGACGACTGGGCCGCCATCGCCGACGCGGCGCGGGTCGACGCCATCTGCTGCGCCTACGCGGCGCTGCGGGCCGTGCAGGGACGGGCCGCGTCAATTGACGTCGGGGGCGGACGCCAATTGGCGCTTCCAGCGGACGCGAACCTGGCGGCGCGGGTCGCGTTGACGCTGGAGCGGCTGCGCGGCGAGGGGGCCATCGCGATCTGAGCCGGGTGGACGGGGTTGCGCCCCCGGCGGGCGCGTTGTGATATTCCGCACGAGCCCTTCGGGGCCGTGTCCGAACCACCCTTCCGATCGAGAGGATGGCTCCCGTGGGCAACAGCGTCTACAAGGTGATCGAGATCGTCGGTACCAGCGAGACCTCGTGGGAGGATGCCACGGCCGCCGCCGTGGCCACCGCCTCCCGCACCCTCCGCGACCTCCGGGTCGCCGAGGTCGTGAAGCAGGACGTGACGATCAACGAGGACGGGTCGGTCGACCAGTACCGGGCCCGGCTGTCCATCTCCTTCAAGTACCAGGACGACTGATCCGGTAGGCGCGGGTCTCCCAGGGGGCGGCGCGGAGCGCCCCCTGGAGGTCCGCGTCGGAGGCGTAGGGCCGGTCCTCCACGACCCGGGCCCGGACCGGCACCGCCACCTCGTCCGACCCGAACGGCCACGGCTCGCACGTGGCCTCGAGCGGCCCGAGGGGCCGGACCGTGAGCGTCACCCCCGGGTCGCTGGCGGCGCGGGGCACCTGCGGCAGCGTCGTCTCCCGGCCGCCGGCCTGCGCCCGCCACACCAGGTGCAGGCTCAGCACGTCCCACGTCTGCAGCAGCCGGTAGCCGGCCCACGCCCACGCGTCGAGCGCCGGGCCGTCGCCGATCCGCTGCCGCAGCCCGGCCTGCACCGTGTCCTGCTCGGCGAGGAACGCCTGCACCGCCGGGGGACGCGCCCGGCGTGGCGTCGCCGGCCCCGGATCGAGGCCCAGGCGCCCCTCGTACAGCCCCAGCCCGTGCATGCTCACGATCAGCCCGGCGCGGGGGTCGCGGGCGATGGCGCCCTCGATCCCCTGCCGGTAGAGGGCGACGTGGGTGGGCCGGTCGATCTGGGGGAAGTCCACGGGGGCGCCGTGGTCCCCCACCTGCGGCGCCTCCTCCCACGCCCGCCACCCCTCGTCGTGGACGGCCGCCGCGACCACCAGCGGCTCCCACGGGTCGGGACGGGCGAACGCGGCGTTCCCCCACGCCGCGGCGATCTCCCCGCACTGCTCCTGGTGGTCGACCTGCCGCACCAGCAGCAGGCCCTCAGGACGCCGGGAGACGATCATGCCCCCACCCTAGCCCCGCGCCTCAGCGCACAGACCACTCCTCGACGGCCCCGCCCAGGTCGCGGTCGAGGAACCCCTGACCGGAGTTGAGCACGACCGCGTCGGCGCCCGTGTCCCACGGCCGGCGCGCCGCCATCGGCCGGCACAGGTACAGCTCGTCGGCGGCCCGGGTCACGGCGACGTAGAAGAGGCGCTCCTCCTCGTCCAGCTTGCCCTCGCTGACGGCCCACCCGGACGGGAACGAGCCGGCCTCGACCTGCAGCACGAACACCACCGGCCACTCGAGGCCCTTCGCCTGGTGCACCGACGAGAGCGCCACCCGGCGGGCGGGTCCGGAGACGTCCTCGTCGGCCTCCACCCGCTCGGCGAGCTGGAGGTCGCCGAGGAAGCGGTCGAGGCTCGCGGTGCGGGCCGCCAGCTCTGCCAGGCGGGCCAGGTCGCCCTCGCGGTCGCGCCAGTTGGGGTACGCGCGCTGCAGGTGGTCGCGGTACCAGTCGGCCCGCGCCACCCGCAGCACGACGTCATCGGGGCGCGTCATCGCGGCGATGTCGCGGATCGCCTCCGCGAAGCGGGTGAGGCCCGCGGCGCCCGCCCCCGCCGGCCGCAGGGCGGCGGCGGCCGCGAGGGGGTCGGGCTCGGCGGCGATCGCCGCCCACGTGCGCGCGGCGACGGCGGCGCCGACGCGGTCGAACAGGCGCAGCGCGCGGTTCCAGGCGAGCGCGTCGCGCGGGTTGTGGCGCAGGCGGCAGAAGGCCAGGACGTCCTTCACGTGGGCGCTCTCGACGAACCGCGCGCCCGAGTAGAGCTCGAACTCCACGCCCGCCTGGGCGAGGGCGAGCTGGAGCTCGACGGAGTGGTGGTGGGCGCGGTAGAGCACGGCGATCTCGCCGGGCGCGCGGCCTGCGGTGATGAGGTCGGCGATCCGCTGGGTCACGAACCACGCCTCCTCCTGGGTCGAGCCCAGATGGGCGACGACCGGACGCTCCCCGGACGGCGGGCGCCGCGCCCGCAGGTCCTTCCCGAACGGGTTCCCCGCCGGCAGGGTGCGCTGGGCGAGGGCGACGACCTCCGGCGTGGAGCGGTAGTTCGTCTGCAGGGGGAACACGCGCGTGCCGGGGACGGCCGCGAACCGCGCGACCACCTCGGGGTCGGCACCGCGCCACGAGTAGACGGCCTGATCCGGGTCGGCGACCGCGATCAGGTTGCCCGCCTCCCCGGCGGCGAGCTCCACCAAGCGGGCCTGGACCGGGTTGACGTCGTGGAGCTCGTCCACCAGCACCCAGCGGTACCGCTCCTGCAGGCGCGCCCGCACGCGGGGGTGCTCGTCCATCAGCCGCACCGCCAGCGTGAGGAGGTCGGCGTAGTCGACCGCGCCCATCGCGCGCTTGCGCTCCTCGTAGCCCTCGGCGATCGCCCGGAGCTCGGCGACCCGGTCCCCGAGCCGGGGATTCGCCTCCAGCACCACCGCCTCGATGTCGCGCCCGCTCTCGGCCGCGAGGGACGCGTAGCCGACGATCGTCGCCGGCTTCGGCAGCGACGGGCGGGTCTCGCGCCCGGCGAGCACCGCGTCGCGGGCCATGGCGCACACCTCCGCCTGGTCCTCGGCGTCGAGCACCGTGAACGACGACGGCAGCCCGACCAGCGGCCCGTACCGGGCGAGGATGCGGCGGCAGACGGCGTGGAACGTCCCGGCGGTGACGGCCTGGAGATCGACGCCCGTCAGCGCGCCGGCGCGCTGCACCATCTCCCTCGCCGCCCGGCGGGTGAACGTGACCAGCATGACCGCCTCGGGTGGGGTCCCCCGGTCGATGGCGTGCGCGAGCGTCGCGACGATGGTCCGCGTCTTCCCCGACCCCGCCGACGCCAGGATGAGCGTGCGTCCCTCCGCCCCCTCCACCGCCGCCAGCTGCTCCCGGTCGAGCATCGCCCGCAGGGCCTCCGACGCCCCGCCGTCGCGCCGCTCCGGCGGCCGCAGCCGGTAGACCTTCCGCTCGCCCGGGTCGACGGCGAGGGGATCGCGGCCGTGCACCCCGTCCCGCGCGGCCTTCTGGGCCTCCACGTGCGGGAGGGTGGGCGGCGCCGTCTGCCAGCGCGGGTAGCCGTGGGCCGAGGACATCGGCCGACCACGCTAGCCCGGCCCTCGGACGGAACATGTGTTCCTCCGCGGGTCGCGGGACGCGCGGGATGCGGTCAGCCCACCGACTTGAGGCCCACGACGCAGCCGACGATGCCGAGGACGAACAGCACCTTCAGCACCGACGCGGGCTCGCCGTCGACCACCACCGCGTAGGTGACGGTCAGCGCGGCCCCGATGCCCACCCACACGGCGTAGGAGGTGCCGACCGGCAGATCGCGCATCGCGAAGGCGAGGCCGGCCATGCTGAGGAACAGGGCCACGCCGAACACCACCGACGGCCACGTGCGGGTGAAGCCGTCGGACTTGCCGAGCGCCGTCGCCCAGACGGCCTCCAGCGCCCCGGATGCGACCAGGATGAGCCAGGACACGCGTGCCTCCCTGCGCCGTCTTGTCGCGGTCCGGGTACGGCGCCCTCGTCCGGTTGCCCAGGTGGCCCGCCGATGCTGCCAGATCGCACGGCGGCAGGCCGCGGCCCCCGGCAAGTGGTAGACACAGGCGGTAGGCCACGACCCCGCCGGGGCACGTGGAGAGCAGAGAGACCGAGACCAGGGGGATGCGAATGGCGGCACGAGGCAAGGCCGAGTGGAAGGGCGACCTGAAGGGCGGCACGGGCACGTTCGAGGCCGGTGACAGCGGCATCTCCGGGGACTTCTCGTTCTCGACGCGGTTCGAGGACGCACCGGGGGCGAACCCGGAGCAGCTGATCGGCGCCGCGCTGGCCTCCTGCTTCTCGATGGCGCTGTCGAACGCGCTCGCGACCGACGGGCACGTGCCGGAGTCGGTGGCGACCGAGGCCGTGGTCTCGATCGGCAAGATCGACGGCGCGAACTCCATCGCGAAGATCGACCTGACGACGGTCGGCACGGTGCCGGGCATCGACCAGGCGACCTTCGAGGAGTACGCCGAGCAGACGAGGACCGGCTGCATCGTGAGCCGCGCCCTCGCCGGCGTCCCCGAGAAGACCCTGAAGGCGACCCTGCAGGGCTAGCGGCGCAGCTCCCGCTCCAGACGCAGGAGCCCGATCAGCGTCTTGGCGTCGTGGACGTCGTCGATCAGGCGGCCGAGGTCGGCGAGGGGCCACGGGATGACCTCGATCATCTCGTCCTCGTCGGCCTCGTGGTCCCCCCGGGCCGGGGTGAGGTCGGTCGCGATGAAGCAGTGGATGTACTCGGTGAGGATCGCCGGCGCGGTGTAGAAGCCGCCGACGTCCCGCCACGTGGCGGCGTCGCGACCCACCTCCTCGGCCAGCTCGCGCTTCGCGCAGGCCAGCGGCTCCTCGCCGGGGTGGTCGAGCTTCCCGGCGGGCAGCTCCAGGGTGAACTCCTCCACCGCCTCGCGCGGCTGGCGCACCATCAACACGTGGTCGCCCTCGACGGGGACCATCACCACCGCGCCGGGGTGGTCCATGACCTCCCGCGTCACGACGGTGCCGTCGGGGCGCCGGTACCGCGAGCGGCGCAGGTTCACGATCACGCCGTCGTAGATCGGCTCGGTGGAGATCGGCGGCCCCAGGCCGCCGGAATCGCCGCGGCTCACGCGGCCCGGGCGGCGTCGACCAGCCCGAGCGTGACGTCCAGCATCTGCTCGAGGCTCCGCACGGCGATCCGCTCGTCCGGGGTGTGGACGTCGATCATCCCGTTGCAGAGGTTCACGGCGGGGAAGCCGTTGCGGATGAAGGCGTTGACGTCGGAGCCGCCGCCGCTCGGCACCAGCCGCGGGGTGTGGCCGAGCGCCGACAGCACGGACGTCGCCATCGCGACCTGGGGGTCGGCCTCACCCACGCGGTAGGCGCTGAACTCCCGCTCGACCCGGGTCTCCAGGTCGACCTCGCACTCGCTGGCCGCCCACGTCATCGCGTCGAGCATCGCCGTGAGCTGCACCGACAGCGACCGCTCGTCGCGGGAGCGCGCCTCGGCGGTGAGCGTGCAGCGCTCGGCGATCACGTTGGTGGCGGTGCCGCCCTCGACGGTGCCGATGTTGGCAGTCGTCTCGGCGTCGATGCGCCCCAGCGGCATCCGCCCGATCGCCTTCGCCGCCGCGAGGATCGCGCTGCGGCCCGACTCCGGAGTGATGCCGGCGTGGGCGGCGCGGCCGACGAAGGTCGCGTGGATGCGGTGCAGCGACGGGGCCGACCCGACGATGTCCCCCACCGGCCCGGTGTGGTCGTAGACGAACCCGAAGGCGGCGTGCAGCGGCCGCGGGTCGAAGTGCGCGGCGCCCTTCAGCCCGATCTCCTCGCACGGGGTGAACACCAGCTCCACCCCCGCGTGCGGGCGCTGCTCCCCCACCACCTGCTTCATCGCCTGGAGCACCACCGCCACCGCCGACTTGTTGTCGCCGCCGAGGATCGCGTCGTGCGCGTTGGCGAGGTACCCGTCGACCAACTCCACGTCGATCGTGTCGGTCACGGGGACGGTGTCGAGGTGGACGCCGAACATGATCGGCGTGCCCTCCGCGGTCGGCGCGAACCGGGCCACGATGTTCCCGCACCCGGCGGGCAGCGCGGCGGCGGCGTCGTCCTCGTGCACCTCGGCGCCCATGGCCGCCAGCTCCGCGCGCACCAGCTCGGCGACCCGCCCCTCCTCGCGCGACGGGGAGGGGATCTCGCAGAGCCGCACCATCAGCCGGGCCACCTCGGGCAGCCCGGCGAGCTCCTCGGGCTTCAGGGCCTCACCCTCCGAGGGCCGCCCGCTCGCGCTCCGGCGTCTCGCGGGCACCCGCGTGGACGGAGGCGGCGCCGACGAACTCGCGGAAGAGGGGCTGCGGCCGGGTGGGCCGGCTCTTGAACTCGGGGTGGAACTGCGAGGCGCAGAACCAGGGGTGCTCCGGCAGCTCCACGATCTCGACGAGGCGCCCGTTGGGGGAGCGGCCGCTCACCACCAGGCCGGCGCGCTCGATCTCCTCGCGCAGGGCGGGGTTGACCTCGTAGCGGTGCCGGTGGCGCTCGTAGATGACGTCCTGGTCGCCGTAGGCCGCCCGGGCGCGGGTGCCGGGGACCATGTGGACGGGGTCGGCGCCGAGGCGCATCGTGCCGCCGCGCTCCTCGATGGCGCGCTGCTCCGGCAGCAGGTCGATGACCGGGTACGGCGTCTCGGGGTCGAACTCGCTGGAGTTGGCGCCGTCCATCGCGCAGACGTGGCGGGCGTACTCGATCACGGCGATCTGCATGCCCAGGCAGATGCCCAGGAACGGCACGCTGCGCTCGCGGGCGAAGCGGGTGGCGGCGATCTTGCCCTCGATCCCGCGTCCGCCGAAGCCGCCGGGGACCAGGACGCCGTCGGCGCGCTCCAGCTGGACCTCGAGGTCGGGCGCCTCCGCGTCGACCCAGTCGATCTCGAGCAGGACGCCGTGGTGGATGGCCG
>DASSBX010000330.1:0-2602 GCA_035698305.1 Miltoncostaeaceae bacterium
AGGACACGTTCGCGGAGTTCGACGAGACGCCGATCGCGGCGGCCTCCATCGGGCAGGTGCACCTGGCGCGGCTGCCCGGCGGGCAGGAGGTGGTGGTCAAGGTCCAGCGCCCCGACGCGGAGCGCCAGCTCAACGCCGACATCCAGCTGCTGTACCAGGTCGCCCGGGTCGCGGCGGAGCGGGTGCGGCGACTCCAGTTCATCGACCTGGTCGGCACCGTGGACGAGTTCGCCCGCACGGTCCGCCGGGAGCTGGACTACGGCATCGAGGCGCGCAACGCCGAGGTCTTCCGCCGCGACTTCGCGGGCGACGAGCGGGTGGCGGTGCCGAGGATCTACTGGCGTTACAGCACCGCCCGGGTGCTCACGATGGAGCGGGTCGAGGGGACGGTGCTCGGCAAGATCGACCTGGAGTCGTGGTCGCCCGAGGACCGGCGGCGGCTGGGCAACCGGATCACCGAGACGTGGATGCAGATGGTGTTCGTCCACGGCTTCTTCCACGCCGACCCGCACCCGGCCAACATCCTGGTGCGCGGGCCCGACCAGATCAGCCTGGTCGACTTCGGCATGACCGAGCAGCTCACCCAGCGCGACCGCGAGGCGGCGGTGCGGCTGCTGCTCGACATCCTCAACCAGGACTCCGAGCGGCTGCCGCGGCGGCTTCGCGCCCTGGGGGTGCGGTACCCGCGCAACATGGAGGAGGAGCTCGGCGACCGCCTCGCGGTGATCCTGGAGCGGTACTCGGCGTCGGCGATCGGCGAGATCGACGCGCGGGAGGTGCTGCGCGAGATCTTCCAGACCGTCTACCGGCTCGACATCACGCTGCCGGCGCGGTGGGTGATGCTCGACAAGACGATCGCGACGCTCGCGGGCGTGGCGCTGGAGATCTACCCCGACCTCAACGTGTTCGAGGTGGCGCGCCCGTACGCGGTGCGCACCGCGGCCCAGCGGTTCCGGCCCGACAAGGTGGCCGACCGGGTGCGCGTCGACATGGGCCGCTACGCGGAGGCGTTCCTCGACTACCCCTTTCAGATCTCCGAGCTGCTCGACGAGTTCAAGGACGGGGAGATCGAGATCACCGTCCGGCCCGAGGGGTTCAGCGACGCGGTCGACAAGCTCCAGGCGAGCACCAACCGGCTCGTGCTCGCCCTCGTCGCCGCGGCGCTGCTCGTGGGCTCGTCGATCGTCGCGGTGTTCGCCCGGTCGGCGGACGTCGTGGGGCTGTCGCTCCTCGCCATCCCCGGCTTCCTCGCCGCGCTGGCGATCGTCGCGTGGCTCTGCATCGGCATCTTCCGCTCGGGCCGCTGGTGAGCTGGCGCGCCCGCCGGGTCGCGTTCGCGGATGTCGCCGCCCTCCAGGAGGCCCTGGACGTGCCGGAGCCCGTCGCGTGGGTACTCGTGCGCCGGGGGCTCGGCGACCCGGCCGCGGCCCGCGAGTTCATGGCGTCGGACGGGCCGCTCGCCCCGCCCGAGGCGCTGCCGGGCATCGCCGAGGCGGCCGACCGCCTCGTCCGCGCGATCCGGCAGGGCGAGCGGATCGCGGTGCACGGCGACTACGACTGCGACGGCATCTGCTCCACCGCGATCCTCGTGCGGGCGCTGCGCGCGCGCGGCGCCGACGTGGTGCCGTTCCTGCCGAGCCGCTTCACCGACGGCTACGGCGTGGCCGACGCGACGGTCGACCGCCTCGCCGGGGAGGGCGCCCGGGTGCTCGCGTGCGTCGACTGCGGCACGTCCGCCCTCACGGCCCTCACGCGCGCGGTCGACCTGGGCATCGACCCGATCGTGCTCGACCACCATCTCGCCGGGGGGCACCGCCCGCCGGGGATCCTGGCCAACCCCGCGCTGGGACGTCCGTCGGACGACCTGCCCGCCGCCGCCGGGGTGGTGCACATGGTGGTGCGGGCGCTGGCTGACCGCCTCGACGGCGGCGGCCTCCAGATCGACGCCGACGAGGGCATCGACCTGGTCGCCCTGGCGACGGTCGCCGACGCCGTGCCACTGCTGGGCGACAACCGGCGTCGCGTCGCCCAGGGGCTCAAGGCGATGCGTGAGTCGCCCCGCCCCGGCATCGCGGCGCTGTGCGCGGCGGCGGCCCTGGAGCCGCGGCTCGTCTCCGCGCGCGCGCTGGGGTTCACGCTGGCGCCGGCGATCAACGCGGCCGGCCGGCTCGCCCACCCCGAGCGGGCGCTGGAGCTGCTGCTCGCCGCCGACCGGGAGACGGCCGACCCGATCGGCGTGGAGCTGTGGGAGCTCAACGCGGAGCGCCGGGAGGTGGAGCGGGCGATCACCGAGCAGGCGATCGCGCAGTTCGAGGCCGAGCCGGACGAGTTCCGCCGCGCGGGGATCGTGGTCGCGGCGGGCGACGGGTGGCACGAGGGCGTCGTCGGCATCGTGGCGTCGCGCCTGGTGGAGCGGTTCGAGCGGCCGGCGATCGTCCTCTCGCGCCAGGGGGCCACGGCGAAGGGCTCGGGGCGCAGCCTCGCGGGCGTGGACCTCCACGGCCTGGTGGGCTCGGCGTCGTCGTCGCTCACGCGCTGGGGTGGCCATCCGGGGGCGGTGGGGCTGGAGCTGCCGGCCGATCTGATCCCCCGCTTCCGTGAC
>DASSBX010000331.1:0-4049 GCA_035698305.1 Miltoncostaeaceae bacterium
GTGCGCGACATCGACGTGACCGAGGAGAACTTCGGCTCGGTCGTCGGCGTCGCCGACTTCGTCGCCCGGCAGCAGGCCAACGGCGCGTCGTGATCGGCGTCACCCTCGACATCGACGTCGAGGCGGCCGCGCTCCGCCACCCCGAGCGCCTGGCCCTGACCGTCCCGGAGGGGCGGTTGACCTACGGCGACCTGGCCGAGCGGTCCGACCGGGCCGCCGCCGGGCTCGCCGCCTCGGGGATCGCCCGCGGGGACCGCGTCGCCGTGCTGCTGCCCAACGGGTGGCAGGCGGTGGTCGCCGTGCAGGCCGTGATGCGCGCCGGCGCCGCGCTCGTGCCCCTCAACCCGACCCTGAAGGCCGACCGCCTCGCCCAGATCCTCGGCGACGCCGGCGCCCGTGGCCTGATCACCGACAGCCGCTCGCTGGGCCTCGTGGCCGAGGCGCGCGCCATCGACCCCTCGCTGCCCGCGCCCGCCGGGATGGACGAGCGCCTGGGCGATGCCCCCTCCCTGCTGGAGCGCGGCGACGGCGCGCGCCCGCCGGCGGCGCGGCCGCTCGGGAGCGACCTGGCCGCCCTCATCTACACGTCCGGCTCGACCGGGCGCCCGAAGGGCGTGACCCTCTCGCACGCCAACATGGCCTTCACCGTCGGGTCCATCGCCACCTACCTCGAGGTGCGCCCCGACGACGTGACGCTGTCGGCGCTGTCGCTCTCGTACGGCTACGGCCTGTACCAGGCCCTGTGCTCGTGGCGCGTCGGGGCCCGGCTGGTGCTGGAGCGGGGCGTCACCTTCCCCGGCCGCATCGTGCAGCTGCTCGAGTCGGAGCAGGTGACGATGCTCCCCGGGGTCCCCACCATCTTCGGCCTCCTCACCGGGCTGCCCGGCATCGAGGAGCGGGAGCTGCCGGCGCTCCGCGCGATCACCAACGCCGGCGCCGCGCTGCCCGAGGCGCTGCTGCGCCGCATCCGCGACGTGTTCCCGGACGCGGCGGTGTTCGCGATGTACGGCCAGACGGAGGCCCAGCGCATCGCCTACATGCCCCCCGGCGAGATCGAGCGGCGGCCGCGGTCGGTGGGCGTCGCGATCCCCGGCACCGAGGTGTGGGTGCGCTCGGAGGACGGCGGCGAGGCCGCCCCCGGCGAGGTCGGCGAGCTGATCGTCCGCGGCCCCCACGTGATGCAGGGCTACTGGAACGCCCCTGAGGCCACCGAGCGCCGCCTTGAGCGGGGCGCGTGGCCGTGGGAGCGGGTGCTCGCGACCGGCGACCTGTTCTACCGCGACGAGGAGGGCTTCCTGTTCTTCGTCGCCCGCCAGGACGACATCGTAAAGTCGCGCGGAGAGAAGGTGGCCCCCCGCGAGGTGGAGGAGGTGCTCTGCGAGGTGCCGGGGGTGCGCGACGCCGCCGTCGTGGGCGTCTCCGACCCGATCCTCGGCCAGGCCCTCCACGCCCACGTGGCGCCCGCCGACGCGATCCGGATGGACGAGCGCGGCATGCAGGCCTTCTGCGCGCAGCACCTCGAGGCCCACAAGGTCCCGCAGCGGATCACGGTCCACGACGAGCTGCCCACCAACGGCAGCAACAAGGTGGACCGCCTGGCGCTGAAGGCGCTCGGCGAGCCGAGCCATGCGTGAGACCACCGCCCGGCCCTTCCCCGTCCTGGTCTTCCACTCGGTGGCCGACCGGCCGGGGTCGTCCATCTGGACGCTGCCGACCGACGACTTCCGCCGCCACGCCGAGGCGATCGCCGCCAGCGGGCGCACCAGCCTGACCTTCGGCGAGCTGGCGGAGGCGCTCCACGAGCGGCGCGTGCCGCCGGATGCGGTGGTCGTCACGTTCGACGACGGGTTCGCCGACAACATCCCCGCCGCCGAGGTCTGCGCCGAGCTGGGGCTCCGCGCCACCGTGTTCGTCACGACGGACTACATCGGCCGGGAGCGGATGCTCACCGACGATCAGGTGCGCGAGCTGGCCGCCATGCCGAACGTGGAGGTCGGGTCGCACACGCTGAGCCACCGCCGCCTGGACGAGCTGCCGCGCCATGAGATCCACCGTGAGCTCCACGACAGCCGCGCCCGGCTGGAGATCCTGCTCTCATCCCCCGTGACCACGCTCGCCTACCCGCACGGGAACTACGACGAGCGCGTGAAGGAGATCGCGGCGGACCTCGGCTACCGCGGCGCCGCCGCCGTGCGCCTGGCCCTCTCGCATCCGGGGGACGACCCCTACGCCGTGGCGCGGCACTTCGTGACCACGGGGACCACCGACGCCGAGGTGGCCGCGCTGCTCGCGGGCACGGGGCGCGTGGCCCCGCGGCACGAGCGGGTGGTCACCCGCGGCTATCGCTGGGTGCGCCGTGCCCGCGCGATGGCCCGGGGCGGCACCACCGCCACCCCGCCGGCCGCCTGACGCCGGCGCCCCGAGGGGCGCTCAGCCCGGGGTGGTCGAGGTCTCGGTCGGCGTGTCGCCCTCGCCGGGCGGCGCGCCGTAGAGCTCCTTGAACAGCCGCTGCGACCACGGGTACGTCCCGTTGTCGATGCGGTGGTTCCCCATCTCCGAGTTCGGCTTGTTGAAGTAGATCATCCACTCGACGTCGTTCTGGGCGGCCCAGTCGTGCATCCCCTGGATGAAGATGGGGTTGTCGCCCCCGCCCGGGTACGCCCGCGGCACCAGGCCGTACTCGGGCACGACCAGCGGCTTGCCCTTGCGCTTCGCGAAGGCCGCATACCACCGCAGCCCGTGGCGGCCGGTGAGGATCTCGTCCCAGCACCGCTGCTGGCGGGCCCGGATCACGTCGGCGTCCGCGCCGTCGGGGATCGGGTAGGTGTCGGGGACGTAGCAGACGTCGTAGACGTCCAGGCCGATCGCGTCGACCACGTCACCGCCCGGCCAGGCGCGCTGCGCCGGCCACGGGTTGGGGTCGACGGGCCCGATCGTGGGGTTCCAGACGAAGGTGAACTCGGCGCCGGGCACGCTGCGCATCGTCTGGACGATGCGCCGGTAGTAGGCGATGAAGGCCTGCGGGTCCTGGCGCGCCGACCAGGGCTGCCACTCGCCGTTGAACTCCCACCCGGGCCGCAGGATGGCGTCGGCCTGGCCCCCGGCGACGAGACGCTCGGCCAGCTCGCGGTAGTGCTCGTCGTACTCGCCGGCGGCCCCCTGCTGGAGCGTGGCCGGCTCCTCGCGGGGCAGCATCACCAGCGAGTAGGCCAGCCCGACGTCCCGGTCCTCCCAGGCGTCGATGAGCCACCACGGGTCGACGATCGCCTCCCAGCGCAGCTCCTCGAGGCCCTCCGACGCGATCATCGGGCGGCGGCCGAGCCAGGTCGCGAACCGCTCGAACCCGGCGCGGTCGCCCGGCCCGATGTAGACGCCGATGGGCGCGAAGGGCACCGCCGGCGCGGTCGTGGTGGCGCCGGGGTCGGGCTCGGACTCCCCGGCCGCGGGCGCGGGCGCGGCACTGGGCCCGTCGTCGGTGATCAGGACGGCGCCCCCGGCGACGAGTGCGGTGATGATGACGGCGGCCACCGCGACGATCGCCGTGCGGGGACGCCGCCAGAACGCGGCGCGGTCGTCACCGTACCGCGCGGGCGGCGGCGCGGACGCGCCGGCGGCGGCGAAGACGACCGGGGGGACGGCGGGCGGCGGGACGTCGGCCGCGGGGCGGACCGGGGCGGGCTCGGGGGCGGCCGGTCCCGGAGGGGGCTCATCCCGGCGGGTGATCCGGTAGACGAGCGCGGCGAGCGAGACGAGGCCGGCGAGTTGCGTCAGCCTGCGGACGCCCCCGCCTCGCTTGCGGTATCGGCTCATGACGCCAGTGGATACCACAGCCCGGGGTTCGGGTCGGCAGGTGGGGTCGTCACGGAAGCGGCGGCCCCGATCAGGTCGCGGCGGCGGCGGCGGGGATCCCCATGGCGGCGAGGGTCAGGCGCAGGCCCTCCTCCAGCTCCACCGTCGGCTCCCACCCCAGCAACTCACGCGCCAGGGTGATGTCGGGCCGACGCACCGTCGGGTCATCCTGCGGCAACGCCTCATAGACGACCTCCGAG
>DASSBX010000332.1:0-9158 GCA_035698305.1 Miltoncostaeaceae bacterium
TTGATCGACGAGATCGACGCATGCGTTGCAGGTCGTCGAGACGGACACCACCAGCCGCCGGCCTTCGACAAGGTCCGGGTACTCCTTCGCGGTCTCCTCACCCAGCCGGAATCCGATGGTGGGGGCGAAGGCCGAGGAGGCGCCGCTGCCGAGGCTCGACCACAACGTCGTCGAGCGAACCGTCAGGGCGCTCAGCTGCCTGATGACCACAAGCTGGGTCACCGTGAGCACCGCCAGCCAGACGACCGCCGCGACCAGGCTCGCCACGAGGAGGGCTGTCATGTCCGCCTCACGCCGCGAGGGGCTTTGTCCGCCGACGCACGCGCGTCAAGGCCTTCGGCAACGAGTGCCGGCTCGGACGCCGCGAACGGATCGATTAGGCCCCGCCCAAGCGCAACCAGGCGGGCGGAAAGTGCCGTGCCACCCAGGATCGCAGATACCAGGCAGAGTCCCGTCAGGTAGTCGGCCCCCGCGAGCCGATCCTCGTCCGCCGTGAATGTGGCGACTAGACCTGCCGTGGCGATCGCTATCAGTGCGACGTTGCGGACGACGGTTCCGACACTGACCTGCGCTGTCTCGTCACCGAAGCACATACAGGGGAACGACTCACCGCGGGCCACCGCGCGTGCCACGACGACGGTGAAGGCGATAAGGAGGACGACGGTCGCCCCCAGCGCCGCCGCGCCGTAAGGCGCCGCAAGGAACGACGACGTCCAAAGAGCGCCAGCGAGCACCAGTTCCGACAAGGCAAGGAGCACCGCCGGCCGAAGGTCACGGCGGTCCGCGAGACCGAAGGACGCCAGGGCGCGCGCCGTCGCCTGGCGCTGGAGGAGCTTGCTAATGCCGCTCCAGGTGAACACCAGGGCGAACGCGAAGCAGATGAGCTGCCAGAGAGCGCTCGTCTCGAAGAGACCACCGATTGACTGGACGAGACCGTCGGCCATGGCGCCGGTCTCAGCTCAGGGCCAAGCCGACGTTCACGGCGGTGAGGGTCTTGCTGTCCTCGTTGAGGATCCCGAGCACTTCGATCCTGTCGGGCGCACTCAGGTCGCCCAAAGCCGCAGGGGCGATGGGCCGGTAGGACTCCGGATCCGAGAAGGGAGAGACGTCACGCACCGCTGAGGGATCGACCGTCACCCCGCCCGCCATCTGAAGTCGCACCCCCTCCCGCTCCGCGATCCGCTCGCGAAGGACGGAGAAGGTCGCCGCGATGCGCGTCGTTGCGAGCGTCGTGTCGTCCTGCCAGGCGCCGAAGGCGACGATCCTCTCACCCACGGCGAAGGCGCTCAGCGAGGAGGGCCCAACGCGTTCCACCAAGGTCGTCGCCGAGACGAGCAGGCGCGCTCGGGCCCTGCCGGGATCCGCGTCCACCAGGTCGACAATCCCGGTGCCGAGGTCGAGCCGCGCGATCCGCCCCGAGACATCTGGGATCGGAACCTCGGGAGCGTCCGAAGCAGGGCCCTGCGCCCCGGCCTCGGCGGCTGCGACTCCGCCGCCGACCATCAGGCCTGCTCCTCCCACTCCCGCGAAGAAGGTACGGCGAGTGACACGACGGTCGGCGCTCATGCGGACCTCCGTCCGGCGACCCATCGATAATGGGTGGCGTCTCATAAATGTCAAATAGAGAGTGAAAATGATTCTTCGGTCCAGGGAACTTAGTTGTCAAAGGCGCTCGGCTTGAACGCCTGCCCGTTTGAAGGAACCGTCAAGATCCGCCGCGGCGACGAGCCTCAGGCGGCGAACGTGGATCTGCCCGGGCGGCGACTCCGGGTGCGGGGATCGCCGTGGGCGTCGTCCGCCCGCCGTGAAGCCGAAGCCGACGATCGGTGCGACCCGCGGGAGGTGGGCCGCGATCCTTCGAGGGTCTCGACGCGTTGTTGTTGGCAGCGCTGATGGACAGCCTCCCAACGGTCCCATCCGTGACCCACCGCGACTTCCGAAGCCCCTCCCGGAGCCAAAAGTCGCGAGCCGGCTCCACAACACTTTGATGGAGGACGCCGTGACCCCAGCGTGACCCCAGCAGCCCGATTTCGTGTCACGTTGGTCAACCTCAGAGAGGTCCATAACACTTACCGCCTGAGACCCGACACCCCAGTCTGCATCGAGGATCTCGGCCTCTGATCCGGCAACTGGCTCACCGTCGGATTTCGTCCGAGGGTGAGCTGTTAACCGGAGGGTTGCAGGTTCGAGTCCTGCCCGAGGAGCTTCGAGAAGGCCCCGCTATCGGCGGGGTTTTCTGCTTGTCGGAGTCGCGAGGTGCTGGCATGCTCGCCCGCGACCTCCGGGAGGAGCGCCATGCGACCCCTTCGGTACTCCATCAACGTCACGTTGGACGGCTGCTGCGACCACCGCGCGATCGTCCCGGACGAGGAGATGCACCGCCACGCGGCCGAGGGCATCGCCCGGGCCGATGCCCTGCTCCTCGGCCGTGTGACGTACGAGATGATGGAGGAGGCGTGGCGGTCGCCCGCGGAGACGGGTGAGCGGCCCGACTGGATGGAGCCGTGGATGGAGGGCTTCGCCCGGACGATCGACGCGGCGGAGAAGCACGTCGTGTCGACCACCCTGGAGCGGGTGGACTGGAACGCGGAGCTGGTGCGCGGGGACCTGGAGACGGCCGTCCGGGAGCTCAAGCATCAGCCGGGCGACGGGCTGTCCGTGGGGGGCGTGACGCTGCCCCGGGCGCTGGCGGAGCTGGGGTTGATCGACGAGTACGAGCTCGTCGTGCACCCCAGGGTGGCCGGCCACGGGCCGACGCTGTTCGCGGGGCTGCCGGCGCCGCTCGACCTGACGCTCGTGGGCCGGCAGGAGTTCGGCTCGGGAGCGGTGGCGATGCGGTACGAGCCGAGGCGGTAGGCCTCACCCGCGGCGCGGTGTCACGAACGCCTCTTGCGCTCCAACTCCCTCAGGCATACGTATTCCCCGCTCACCGAACGGCCCGCGGAACGACGGACAGGAGGCGCAGGTGCCGGACCTGAAGCTGGAGGCCGTGGTGGTTCCCGTCGCGGACGTGGACCGCGCGAAGGCGTTCTATGCGGGGCTCGGGTGGCGGCTCGATGCGGACTTCCCGTTCGACAACGGGTTCCGGATCGTCCAGTTCACCCCGCCAGGCTCGGGATGCTCGGTCCAGTTCGGCACCAACGTGACGTCGGCGGCGCCCGGGTCGGCCGGCGGCCTCTACCTGATCGTCTCCGACATCGAGGCGGCGCGGGCGGACCTGGTCGCCCACGGCGCCGACGTGAGCCCCGTGTTCCACCCCGGGGCGGCCGGCGCCCAGTTCCGCTCCGACGGTGGCGACCGCCTCGCCGGGCCCGGCCCGGAGAACGGCAGCTACAGCACCTTCGCGACGTTCGACGACCCCGACGGCAACGGCTGGCTGATCCAGGAGGTCACCACCCGCCTGCCCGGGAGGGTCGAGGGCGAGACCGCATACGCCTCGGCCGACGACCTGGAGCGCGCCCTGAGCCGTGCCGCAGCCGCCCACGGGGAACACGAGAAGCGCACCGGCGAGGCCGACGCGGAGTGGCCGGTCTGGTACGCGGCGTACATGGTCGCGGAGCAGGCGGGCACGGATCTGCCGACGTGAGCGCCGACTACGACGTGATCGTGCTCGGCGGCGGCGCCCCCGGCGAGCACTGCGCCGCCGCGCTCGCCGAGGGCGGGCTGCGCGTCGCCGTCGTCGAGCGCGAGCGGATCGGGGGCGAGTGCTCCTACTGGGCGTGCATCCCGTCGAAGACGCTCCTCCGCCCCGGCGAGGCCGTCCAGGGTGCGCGCGACGTCGGCGCCCGGGCCGAGGTGGACGTGGCCGGGGCGCTCGCGTGGCGCGACGACATGGTCTCCGACTGGGACGACACCAACGCGGCGCGCTGGCTCACCGACCGGGGCATCGACGTCATCCGCGGGAGCGGGCGCCTCGCCGGGACGGGGGTGGTGGAGGTGGACGGCACGCCCCACACGGCGGAGCACGTCGTGCTCGCCTGCGGCGCCGACCCCTTCGTGCCGCCCGTCCCGGGGCTGCGCGAGCTTGAGGGCGTCTGGGGGACGCGCGACGCGACGAGCATGACGGGCGTGCCGCGGCGCATGATCGTCCTGGGCGGGGGGCCGGCGGGCCTGGAGCTGGCCCAGGTCGTGCGGCGACTCGGCGGCGAGGCGGCGGTCGTCGAGGGAGGGCCGCACCTGCTCTCCCACGACCCCGCCCCGCTCGGCGGGGCGCTCGCCGAGGCCCTGGGCCACGAGGGAATCGAGATCCACGTCGGCGTGACCGCCGCGGCCGCGCGCCGCGACGGCGACGACTACGTGCTGGAGCTCGACGACGGACGCGAGCTGCGGGGCGACCGGCTGCTCGTCGCCACCGGCCGGCGGCCGCGGGTGGAGGGGATCGGCCTCGAGACCGTCGGCGTGGTGGTCGACCCGCACGGAGTCCCGGTCGACGAGCGGCTGCGGGCCGGGGACCGGCTGTGGGCGATCGGCGACGTCACGGGCGTCTGGCCCCTCACCCACGTCGGCGAGTACGAAGGCGACGTGGTGGCGGCCAACATCCTCGGGCGGCCGCGGGTCGCGAACTACGACGCCGTGCCCCGCGTGACCTACACCGACCCGCAGGCCGCCGCCGTCGGCGCCGGCGAGGCCGAGTTCCAGGGGACGGCGGCGATCTCCGGTATCCCCAAGATGGCGACGTACACGCACGCGTACGCCGACGCCAACGGCTACCTGACCCTGTTGAGCGACGGGACGCGGCTCACCGGCGCCCACGCGCTGGGCCCCGAGGCCGGCGAGTGGCTGCAGCAGGCGACCCTCGCGATCCGCGCCCGGATCCCGCTGGACGTGCTGGCCGACACCATCCAGCCCTTCCCCAGCTTCTCCGAGATCCACGCGTTCGCGTTGAAGGCGCTGATGAAGGACGTCGCCGAGGGCGGGGGCGCGCGGTGAGCGCCCTGGCCGGCCGGACCGTGGTGGTGATCGGCGGGAGAGCGCCGGCATCGGGCTGGGCACGGCCCGGATCGCGCGCGCCGAGGGCGCCGAGGTGATCCTGACCGGGCGCGACCCCGAGCGGCGGGAGCGCGCTGCGCGCGAGCTGGGCGCGGCGAGCTCGGCCGCGTTCGACGCCACCGACGCCGCCCGGCTGGAGCGGTTCTTCGACGAGCTGCCGGCGCCGGTGGACCACGTGATGGTCACCGCGGGCGCCCCCCTACTACGCGCCGATGAGGGGCAAGGACCTCGACGAGGTGCGTGCCGACCTGGAGGCGCACCTGCTGCTGCCGCTCCGCGTCGGCCGGCTCGCCATCGACCGGGTGCGCCCCGGGGGCACGCTGCTGTTCATCGGCGCGTCGCCCAGTTCGGGCAGGCGGAACCGCCGGCGCCGGCGACCGGGTCCCCCGAGGCCGTGCCGACCACGATCGGCGACCGGATGATCGACGGCATCCGGATCCGCTGCGCCGGATGCGGCGGCGACGGGGCGACGCAGTCGATCCTGATGACCTGCCCCTGGCCCGAGAGCATGCACGCGTTCGCGCAGAGCTGGGGGTCCCTGGCCCAGCGGTTCCGGGTGCACGCCCTGCGCCCGACCTGATCCGCAGCGGTCTCCAACGGCGACTGGTTCGGGGCCGGCCGTCGGTGTACGACCTCTTGGCGCGACCCGCGTGCCGCATCCCGCGAGGTCCCGCCGCACTGGGACCCGAGCACACCCGGCCTGCGCGAGGCATGGGACGCCGGCGACCTCTCGCTCTTCCACGGATGGGAGGGTGGGCGAAGCAGCGCGCCGACGCGGCACGCGGGCCCACCGACGCCGACGAGCCGCACGGTCGCGTCTGACGCCTCAGCAGGTCCCGCCAGCGCGGCGCCCTCCGCCGGCCTCCGCAGCGCCCCCCGCGGCGGCGCCGACGGATCGTGTTACGATGCGCCCGAATACCTGGAAACCCTAAGAGATTCCGGTCTTTTCGATGTGGGGGGTGTCGTTGTCGCGTCAGGCTGGAGGTCAGTGGGCCCGCGGATACCGCGAGCCGCTCAACCCGACGGAGCGCATGAAGCGCGACGATGACGGGCTGAACGTCCGTGACCGCATCGTCGGCCGCTACGCGCACGAGGGGTTCGGCTCGATCCACGTGGACGACCTGCGCGGCAGGTTCCGTTGGTGGGGCCTCTACACGCAGCGGCTGGCGGGCGCGACCGGGGACGCCGACGAGGTCGAGGACGAGTACTTCATGATGCGGGTCCGCATCCCCGGCGGCCGCCTCACCAGCGAGCAGCTGCGCGTCATCGGCGAGATCTCCCAGGAGCACGGGCGAGACTTCGCCGACGTCACCGACCGCCAGAACGTGCAGTTCCACTGGATCCGGATCGAGGACGTGCCGGAGATCTGGCGGCGGCTCGAGGCCGTGGGCCTGAGCACCGGCCAGGCGTGCGGGGACGTGCCGCGCAACACCATCGGCTGCCCGCTCGCCGGCATCGACGCGCGCGAGCTGATCGATTCGACGCCCCACATCCGGGAGATCGAGTCGCACCTGCTCGACCCGGCGTTCTCGAACCTGCCGCGCAAGTTCAAGACCTCCGTCGCCGGCTGCGCCGACCACTGCGCCCAGCACGAGATCAACGACATCGCGTTCGTCGCCGTCCGCCACGACGACGGGCGGGTGGGCTACGACCTGTGGCTCGGCGGCGGCCTCGGCCCCGCGCCGCGACTCGCCCGCCGCGTCGGCGCGTTCGTGCCCCCCGAACGGGTCGGCGAGGTGTGGGTGGGCGTGGTCGGCCTCTTCCGCGACCACGGCTTCCGCCGGTCGCGCAACCACGCCCGCTTCAAGTTCCTGGTGGACGACTGGGGCCCGGAGCGGGTGCGCGAGGTGCTGGAGCGCGACTACCTCGACGGCCCGCTCGAGGACGGCCCCGCCCCCGCCCCGTCCCGGAGCGCCCAGGACGACCACGTCGGGGTGTTCGCCCAGGCCGACGGCCGCCGCTACGTCGGCGCGGCGCCCCGGGCGGGACGCACGTCGGGAGGCGAGCTGCTGCGCATCGCCGCGCTGGCCGAGCGCCACGGCTCCGGCGACGTGCGCCTCACCACCCGCCAGAAGATCGTGATCCTGGACGTCGAGCAGGGGGAGGTGGAGCCCCTGGTCGATGCGCTCGAGGCGATGGACCTGCAGGTGCGGCCGAGCGCCCTGCGCCGCGGCGCCATGGCCTGCACCGGCAACGAGTTCTGCAAGATCGCGGTCGTCGAGACCAAGTCCCGGACCGCCGAGCTGGTGCGGGCCCTCGAGTGCCGGCTGCCCGACCTGGAGGAGCCGGTCCGCATCCACATGAACGGGTGCCCCAACTCGTGCGCCCGCGTCCAGCTCGCCGACATCGGCCTGCTGGGGTCGCTGGTGCCGGGCGCCGACGGCGAGCGCGTCGAGGGCTTCCAGGTGCTGCTGGGCGGCCACCTCGGCCCCGAGCCCGCGACCGGCACGCGCGTGAAGGGCCTCCGCGTGGCCGCCGACGACCTCGAGGACTACCTGGAGGGGCTCCTGCGCGCCTTCCTCGACACCCGCGACGAGGACGAGCCGTTCCACCGCTGGGCGGGCCGGGCGGAGGACGCCTGGCTGAAGCCCCGGACGGCGGTGGCGTGATGGGCAGGCATGCGGCCGCCTTCTACTGCCCGTACTGCGGCGAGGAGGACGTGCGCGCCCTCGGCGGAGGGCTGCACCACTGTCCCGACTGCGACCGCCATTTCAACCTGGCCTTCGTGGGGCTCGCCCCGCGCCGGCCGACGACGACGGAGATGATCGATGTCCGCGATTCGTGACAAGGTGCTGGTCTCGACCGACTGGGTCGCCGACCACCTCGACGACCCGCAGGTCCGTCTGGTGGAGGTGGATGAGGACACCTCGGCCCACGGCCTGGGCCACATCCCCGGGGCCGTGGCCTGGCACTGGCGCGACGACCTCCACGAGGACGTGCGCCGCGAGGTGATCGGTCGCGACGCCGTGGCCGATCTGCTGGGTCGTTCCGGCGTCGGCCCCGACACGACGGTCGTCCTCTACGGCGGCAACAACAACTGGTTCGCGGCGTACGCGTACTGGCTGCTGCGGCACCGCGGCTTCGACCGGGTGCAGCTGATGGACGGCGGGCGCAAGAAGTGGGAGCTGGAGAGCCGGGAGCTGGTCACCGACGACCCGGCGCCGGCCGCCGCCGACCCGGGCCCCCTCGGGCCGGAGCAGCCCGCGTTCCGGGCCCGGCGCGACGAGGTGCTCGCCCACATCGGCAAGGACGGCGCCACGCTCGTCGACGTCCGCAGCCCCGCCGAGTTCACGGGCGAGGTGATGGCGCCGCCGCACCTCCCCCAGGAGCAGGCGCAGGTCCCCGGCCATATCCCGGGCGCGGCGAACGTGCCGTGGCTGCTCGCGGCGCGCGACGACGGGTCGTTCCGCTCCGACGAGGAGCTCGGCGAGCTGTACGCGCAGGCCGGCGTGACGCCCGACACCGACGTCATCGCCTACTGCCGGATCGGCGAGCGGTCCAGCCACACGTGGTTCGTCCTGCACGAGCTGCTCGGCTACGAGCGGGTGCGCAACTACGACGGCTCGTGGACCGAGTACGGCAGCCTCGTCGGGGTGCCGGTCGAGCGGTAGCGGGCCGCGCTCCTCAGGGGTCGAGGGCCCCGGCGAGATCCGCGATCAGATCCGCCGGGTCCTCGAGCCCGATCGAGAGCCGCACCAGGGCGTCGGTGATCCCCCGGCGGCGCCGCTCCGCGGCGGGCATCCCGTGGTGGGTCACGGCGACGGGGAGCACCGCCAGGCTCTCGATGCCGCCGAGGCTCGGGGCGATCGCGAACAGCCGCAGCCGGTCGAGCATGGCGGCCGCCGCCTCGCCGCCGCCGGCGTGGGTGAACGTCACCATCCCCCCGCCCCCTCCGGGCATCTGACGCCCCACGAGCGCCGCGTCCCGGCCCCCGACGAGGCTGGGGTGGCGCACCCCGTCCACGCGCGGATGGCCCGCCAGGAAGGCGGCGACGGCCTGGGCGCCGGCGTTCTGGGCGCGCACCCGCACCACCAGCGTGGCGATGCTGCGCGCCAGCAACGCCGCCGCCTCCGGGGCGATGATCTGGCCCAGGCTGCGCCGCCAGGCGCGGATCGGCGCGATCAGCCGCTCGGGCCCGACGACCACGCCGGCGGTGAGGTCGTCGTGGC
>DASSBX010000333.1:0-3471 GCA_035698305.1 Miltoncostaeaceae bacterium
CTTGGTGATCTGGTCCAGCACCAGCACGAGCAGCGCCAAGGCGCCGAACAGGTACCAGCGCGCCTTCGTCTGCCGGCGGTGCCGCCGGGCGATCGCGTCGGCCACGGCCTCCCGGGTGCTCGGCGGCGCGCTCACCCCTCACCCACGTCGATCGCCGCGGCCAGGCGCGCCGCAACCTCGGCGGACGGGCCGTCCACCTCGATCAGCTTCCGGGCGCCCGACGACCCGCGCCGCAGCCGCACCGCCGACGGCCGCACCCCGGCGGCGTCCGCCAGGTACCCGCAGAGGGCGGCGTTCGACTGGCCCTGATGCGGCGGCGCGGCGATCTGCACCCGCAGGGCGCCGTCCTGCACGCCCACCGCCCGCGTCGCCCGCGAGCGCGGCACGGCCTTCACCGCGACGGTCACGCCGCCGTCGCGGAGGGTGATCCACGGGGGCAGGGTGCTCAGAAGCTGTCCAGGAGGGAGAGGATCAGGCTGCGGAGGATGTACAGCACGATGATGGCGAGGATCGGCGACAGGTCGAACATCCCCAGGGGCGGGATGAGCCGCCGGAAAAAGTTGAGGAACCAGTCGGTGCTCTGATGGCAGAAGTCCCAGAACGCCCGCGCCGGCCGCGACGAGGGCGCCATCGGCGAGAACGACAGCAGGATCCGGATGAAGATGATGAGGATGAAGACCGTGAACAGCGCGGACACATAGGTCTCGACGTGGTCCATCAGATGCCGGCCGCCCGCTCCGCCGCCGCCCGCACCGCATCGGCCACGTGGGCGCGCACCGCCCCCCGCTCCAGCACCGCCACCCCGGCGATCGTCGTGCCCGCGGGGGAGCTGACACGCTGTCGCAGCAGCGCCGGGTCGGTGCCGTCCTCCAGCAGCGCCGCCGTGCCGGCCAGCACCGCGTGGACCATCTCGCGGGCCTGACCGCGCGTCAGACCGGCCGCCACCGCCCCCTCCTCGAGCCCCTCGGCGACCACGGCCACCAGGCCCGGTCCGCTGCCGGCCAGCGCCGTGGCGGCGGCGAACAGCGACTCCGGCAGCGGCACCACCGCGCCCAGCGGCCGCAGCAGCGCCACGACCGCCTCCTCGCGGGCGTCGTCGAGCCCCCGCGTCGCCAGCGCGACGATCCCGGCGCCGTGGCGCACCGCCAGGTTCGGCATCGTCCGCACCAGCGCGGCGCCGGGCACCGCCGCAGCCAGGCGGTCGAGGTCCCATCCGGCGATCACGGAGAGCACCGTCGCGTCCGTCGCGGCGGCGGCCGCGATCGCCGCGAACGCGTCCGGAGCGTCCTTCGGCTTCACGGCGACGACCACCAGCTCGGCGGCGGCGGCCTCCCCGAACGAGGCCGGCCGCCCTCCGCAGTCGGCGACGGCCGACGCGATCGCCGCGGGCACCGCGTCGGTCACCAACAGGCGCTCGGCCATCCCCGGGCGTCCCCTGACGAGGCCCGCCGCGAAGGCGCGCCCCATGGCGCCCGCCCCGATGAGCCCGATGCTCCCGGGCCAGGCCTGCGTCAAACCGGGGCTCCTAGTACTGGTTGAAGAAGCCCTTCTCCAGAAGGCGGGCACGCTCCTCGGCCGACACCTCGACGTTGCGCGGCGTCAGCATGAAGACCTTGTCGGCCACCCGCTGCATACCGCCGTCGAGGGCGTACGTGAGCCCGCTGGAGAAGTCGATGAGGCGCTTGGCGAGGTCGGTCTCGGCGCTCTGGAGGTTCAGGATCACCGGGATCGTCCCCTTGAACTTGTCCGCGATCTGCTGGGCGTCGTTGAAGCTCTTCGGGACGACCAGGTGGACCTCGGCCGGCTGCGGACGCGAGTCGACCGAGCGCATCACCGGACGCGTGGAGCGCGGCGGCTCGTCGGCGAAGATGTCGTCGAAGTCGCCGTCGCGGCGGCGGGGACCGAGCCGACGGACGTTCGGGCGCTCGCGGTACGAGCGCTCCAAGTCGTCCGACGCGTCGCTGCGGCGATCGCGGCTGCCGTAGCGCGTCTCCGTCTCGTCGTCGTACTCGTCTGCCCAATCGTCCGGTTCATCGGCCATGCCGAAGTAGACGAGGGTCTTGTGCCACAGGTCGGTGACGGCCATCTACGTGAGTCCCTGGCTGGTTGTGCGTGCGCGCTCGAGGAGACCGCGCCCCACCCGGACCTTCGTGGCGCCCTCCTCGGCGGCCACGATGTAGTCCTGGCTCGTGCCCATCGAGAGATCGCCGAAATCGTGTCGGCCCCGCCACTCCCCCGCAAGTCGCTCGGCCAGCTCGCGCGTCTGCGCGAACCACGGCCTGCTCGCTTCTGGGTCGGCGTGGAGCGGGGGCATGACCATCAGACCACCGATCACGAGGTCGGACCCCTCCGACACTTCTTCGACGAACGCCCTGAGGGAGGGCGGCACGATACCACCTTTGCTCGGTTCCTCGGCGACGTTGACTTCGACGAGAACCCGCATGGGACCTTCCGATCGGCGGTCGATCTCCTGCGCCAGCCGCACCGAGTCGACCGAATGTACGAGCCGCGTCAGCCCGATGACGTCGCGCGCCTTGCGCCGCTGCAGGTGGCCGATGAAGTCGAAGGTGATGCGGCCCTGCGCGATCCCGGCCTTGGCCTGGAGATCCTGCAGCCGGTTCTCGCCCATCAGGGTGGCGCCCGCCGCGATCAGGGCCTCCGTCTCCTCCGCCGGCACGTACTTCCCCGCCATCACCAGCTCGACGGCGCCGGCGGAGCGCCCGGCGCGTGCGGCCGCCTCGTCCAGACGCTCGCGCGCCTCGTCCAGCGCCTCGCGGAGGCGGTCGGGGTCGATCACGCCGCCGCCTCCGCCCACACGATCCCTGCCTGGCGCCCGGTGCCGCGGCCGTCGCGCCGGTACGAGAAGAAGCGCGTCTCCTCGCACGACGTGCAGGCGGGCACGGTGGCGATCGCGGCGTCCGGAACGCCGGCGGCGGTCAGCGCACGCCGCGCGGCGAGCGCCAGGTCGACCGCCTCCCCCGCCACCACCGTCTCCCCGAACCGCGCGGCGAACCGGTCGCGCACCTCCCCGGACACGGGGTAGCAGCACGGCCCGATCCCCGGGCCGATGGCGACGCCGGTCGCCGCGGGATCGCCCAGCTCGGCGACCGTCGCCTCCAGCACCCCAGCCACCAGCCCGCGCCACCCGGCGTGCGCGGCGCCCACCGCAGGGCGGTCGCGCCGCCACATCACGACCGGCAGACAGTCGGCCCCGAACACCGCGAGCGGCGCGCCCGCCGTTCCGGTGACCAGCCCGTCCGACTCGGGCCAGTCGCGCAGTTCGCCCACGAACCCGCCGGCTGGTGGCCCATCGACGCGGCGGACCGCCGCGCCGTGCACCTGCCGGTTGGCGCTCACCGCGCCCGGGTCGGCACCCAGCGCGGCGCAGGCGCGACGCCGGTTCTCGCGGACGTTGCCGTCCGGGTCGTCCCGGTCGGGCCCGAGGTTCAGCGACGCGAACCGCCCGGCGCT
>DASSBX010000334.1:0-8840 GCA_035698305.1 Miltoncostaeaceae bacterium
CACGGTCCGGACGGTGGCGGGCGCGACGCCACGGTCGGCGATGTGCTTGGCGAGGGCCTTGATGTGGCGGGGCTCGATCTCTGCGAGCCGCGTCCTCCCGAAGTACGGGATGACGTCGGCCTCGAGGTCCTTGCGGTACTCCTCGAGCGTCGTCTCGCGGATGCCCCGGCCAGTGCGCCCCTGGTAGGTCCGCACCCACTCGCGGCAGTATTCGTCGAAGCGGACGTCCGAGACCTCGCGGAACTCGCCGCGGGCGACGTCGGTCGCGAGCGCCGCCTTCAGCCGGCGGGCCTCCGCCATCGTCGCCGCCGACCGCTTTCGCCGCTTCCCGGTGGGGTCGGTGAAGGTCACGACGTACCGGCCGCCGCGGCGGTAGATCCCGGGGACGGAGGTGCGCTCGAAGCGGGCGGCCATCGCACGCGATGTTCCCACTTCTGTTCCCACCCTAGCAATTCCGCGCGTTTTGTCGGACGTGCGTCCGATTAAGACCCGCTTCATTGAGCACTTCTATAGTGATGGGCGCGGCAGGACTCGAACCTGCGACCCAGGGATTATGAGTCCCCTGCTCTGACCAGCTGAGCTACACGCCCTCGGCGGCAGTCTGACGTACGGCGCCCTACTACAGGGCCTCGGGTTCGGGGTCCTCGGAGGGGTCGCTCCGGGGTTGGCGGCGCCCCATCAGGGCGAAGGCGACCGCGGGGAACACGAGGACGGTCAGCATCGCTGCGCCCACCAGGGCGGCGGCGGTGGCGCTACCCAGCTGGCCGTCCCGCACGCCGGACTCGGCGATCGTCACCACCAGGGGGAGCGTCGAGGCGGTCAGGAAGCCGAGGGGGAGGATGGCGTCGCGGCCGAGGTGGCGCGCCTCCAGGATCGCGGGGAGCCCCCGGGCGAGCAGGAAGAGCGCGACGAAGATCGGCAGCTGGGCGAGCGCCGCCGAGCTGTTGAGCAGGCCGTCCAGGTCGAACGTCAACCCGCTGCGGATGAAGAACACGGGCACCAGGAAGCCGAAGGCGATCGCATCGAGCTTCGTCTTCAGGATCGCGGCTCCCGGCGCGTCCTTCGTGGCGACCGCGTAGATGACGCCCGCCGAGAACGCGCCGAGCACCAGCTCCAGATCGAGCTCGACCGCGAGGAAGACCAGCCCGACCAGGAGCAGCAGGCAGATCCGGACGGCCAGCTGGCCGCTCGCCTCCATCGTGTCCCGGATCAGCCGCTCCACCGTGCGGATGTGGATGTGCGGCGCGGCGACGGCGAGCCCGACCGCCACGATCACGAACGCCGCGAGCAGCACCGCCGCGGTGAGGCTGCTCTTCGTGGCGGTCAGGAAGACGGAGATGAGGATGATCGGCCCCACCTCCCCGACCGACCCCGCCGCCATCACCATCGTCCCGAACGGCGTGCCCATCAGCCCCTCGTCGCGGAGGATCGGCACCAGGACGCCCAGCGCCGTCGTCGCGAGCGCGATCGCCACGACCTCCGGGTCCTGGATCACCTCCGTCGCGTCCAGCACCACGGCGGCGGCGACGCCGATCAGCAGCGACAGCAGCCACCCCGTCGTCGCCAGCCGCATCGGCCGGCCGCGGATCAGCTGCAGCTCGATCTCCGACCCCGCCAGGAAGAACAGCGCCGCCAGCCCGATGTTCGCGAACGCATCGATGAACGGGTCGGTCTGGACCCAATCGAGGACGTCCGGCCCGACCACGATCCCCAGGACGATCTCCACCACCACGATCGCCACCCGGAACCGTCGGGGGACGTCCGCGAGGATCGGCGCCAGCGCCGCGAGCGCGACGATGATGACCAGCGACTGCAGGTCCGGTTGCACGCGCGAAGGTTCCCACGCGGGGCACCGTCAGCGCACGCCACCGGAGGTTCCGCGGCTTTCGCGGAGGCCCGCCTCCGGGTAGCGTCGCCTCCCGATGGCCGCCTTCCTCCACCGCCTCGGGCACGGGATCGCCCGCCACCCCCTGCCCGTGGTGATCGGCTGGATCGCGGTGCTCGTGCTGATGGTGCTGCTCGTCGCCCGCATCGGCGCGCTCACCACCAATGACCTGTCGCTGCCGGGCACCGACAGCCAGCGGGCCACCGACCTGCTCGCCGCGAAGTTCCCGCCCCAGCAGAACGGCAAGAGCCCCATCGTCTTCCACGCCGAGACCGGGAAGATCGACACCGACGCGCGCGCGACGGCGATCGGGAAGGCCGCGAAGGCCCTCCAGAAGCACCCCCACGTCGTCAGCGCGCCCAACCCCTTCGGGCAGAACAACGCGTCCCAGATCGCGAAGGACGACACCACCGCGTTCATCCCGGTGCTGCTCGACATCGACTCCGCCACCCTCACCGCGGCGGAGGCGCGGGAGATCCTGGACCTCGCCGAGGCGCCCGTCCGCGACGCCGGCCTGGAGGTCGCCGCCGGCGGCTCCATCGGGTCGGAGCTCTCCAAGCCCGAGACGGAGAGCAGCGAGCTCGTCGGGATCATCGCCGCGATGATCATCCTGAGCTTCGCGTTCGGCACCGCCGTCGCGATGGGGATCCCGATCGTCACCGCCCTCGCCGGCCTGATCGTGGGCCTCACCGGGATCGGGCTGATGGGGCACGTCGTCGGCATCCCCGACATCGCCCCCACCCTCGCCACCATGATCGGGCTCGGCGTCGGCATCGACTACTCCCTGTTCCTCGTCAACCGGCACCGCCGCCAGCTGGCCGAGGGGATGGAGAAGGACGAGTCGATCGCCCTGACCGTCGCCACCTCCGGCGGGGCGGTCGCCTTCGCCGGCGGCACCGTCGTGATCGCCCTCGTCGCGCTCGCCGTCGCCGGGATCCCGCTGGTCACCTCCCTCGGCTACGCCTCGGCGGTCGCCGTCCTCACCGCCGTGCTCGCCGCGCTCACCCTGCTGCCCGCCGTGCTCTCGCTGCTGGGGGACCACATCAACCGCCTGCGCCTCCCCACCCGGCTGCGCCCGGCGAGCACGCCCGCCGGCACCGGGATGTGGGCCGGCTGGGGCCGCACCGTCACCCGCCACCCGTACCTGGCGATCGCGGCGTCGGTGATCGCGCTCGCGATCCTGGCGATCCCGGTGCTGTCGCTCAACCTCGGCCAGGAGGACATCGGCGCCACACCCACCGACACCACCGAGCGCCAGGCCTACGACCTGATGACCGACGGCTTCGGCGTCGGCTACAACGGGCCGCTGCTGATCTCGGTCTCCCTCGGCACCCCCGCCACCACCGACCCGGCGGTGCAGAAGCAGATCGACCAGGCCAACGCCCTGCAGGCCGAGCTGGAGCAGGAGCAGAAGGAGGGCCAGGCCCAGCAGGCGGCGCTCCAGAAGCAGGCGGCCGCCCTGCAGGCGCAGCAGGCGCAGCTGCAGCAGCAGCAGGCCGCCCTGCTCGCCCAGCAGGCCGACCTGGAGCGCCAGGCCGCGGCGCTGCGCGCCCAGCGCGCCGGCGCCGAGGCGCAGCTCGCGCAGATCCGGCGGCAGATCAGCCGGATCGAGGGGCGCCGCGGCGACCTGCTGCGGCGCGCCGAGACGTTCCTCACCCGGGCGCGGCAGGCGACGGCGCGGGGCCGCGCCGCCGAGCAGCGGCTCCAGCAGGTGCGCGCCGCGATCCAGGCCGCGAGGGCGCAACTGCCCGGGATCCTCGACCCCGCCAGCCGCGAGCGGGTGCAGGAGCGCATCGCCGCCCTGGAGGCGCAGGCACAGAATCTGCGGGCGCAGATCCAGGCCGCCCGCGCCGACGAGCGGGCCCAAAAGGCCCAGGCCGCCGCCCTGCGCCGCCAGGCCGCCGCCCAGCGCAGGGCGAACCCGACGATCGTCAACGAGGCCCGCAGCCTCGCGGCGCAGGTGCGCACCATGTCCGCCGAGGCCGCGCGGCTCGAACGGGAGAAGGCGTCCCTCGCCGCCCAGGCGGCGGAGCTGAAGCGCCAGGCCGCGTCGCTGCAGGCGCAGGCCGCCGAGCTCGAGGCGCAGAAGGCCGACCTCGAGGCGCTCCAGGCGACGGCGCAGCAGCAGCAGAAGCAGGCGGAGGCGCTGAAGAAGCAGCTCACCGCCACCCTCACCAAGGCCGGCGGCGACGCCCGCGGCACCGACCCGCGGCTGGTGAAGCTGCAGGACGCCCTCACCGGCACGCCGGGCGTCGCGGTGCTCTCGCCGCCCGACATCAACACGTCCGGCGACGCGGCGATCTTCACCGCCATCCCCACCACCGCCCCCGCCGCCACCGAGACCGCCGACCTGGTGAAGCACGTGCGCTCCACGGTGATCCCCGCCGCCACGGCGGGCGAGGACGTGCGGGCCTTCGTCGGCGGCTCCACCGCCGCGAACGTCGACCTGGCCGCGAAGATCGCGTCGCGCCTGCTGCTGGTGATCGCCACCGTGCTGGGCCTCAGCATCCTGGTGCTGCTCGTGGCGTTCCGCTCGCTGCTGGTGCCGCTGCAGGCCGCCGTCACCAACCTGTTGTGCGTCGGCGCCGCCTTCGGCGTGCTCACCGCCGCGTTCCAGTGGGGTTGGGGGATCGGCCTGTTCGGTGTGGAGACCACCCGCGACACGGTGCCGATCGCCAGCTACGTCCCGCTCATGATGTTCGCGGTGCTGTTCGGGCTCTCCATGGACTACCAGGTGTTCCTGCTGTCCCAGATCTCCGAGCACCGCCGCGGCGGTCAGGACGAGCGCGCCGCCGTCGCGAGCGGCATGGCCGGCAGCGCCCCCGTCATCGTCGCCGCGGCGCTGATCATGATCGGCGTGTTCGGCAGCTTCGTGCTGAACGGCGACCCCACCGTCAAGCAGTTCGGCGTGGGCCTCGCCGTCGCGGTGTTCCTGGCGGCGGCGATGGTGCTCGTGCTGGCGCCCGCACTGCTGGTGTCCATGGGCCGGGGCACCTGGTGGCTGCCGGGCTGGCTGGACCGGGTGGTCCCGGAGGTCGACATCGAGGGCCGGGGCCTCGAGGAGCGCCGCCACGCCGAGGAGGACGCCGACGCCGGCACCCCGCCCCCTCCTCCTCCGGAGCCGCCGCCGACGCCGACCGCGAAGGGCCCGCGGGAGCGCCCGCCGGAGCCCGACCCGGCGGATTGACCCCGCACGCGCCGGGGGCCCGCTGATGCGGGCCCCCGGTCGGTCGGTTCAGGCCGTGCGCTGCGGCGGTCAGACGCCCCAGCGCTTGACGGCCACGCTGCGCGGGTCGTCGCCGCGCCGGATCGCGTCCTCGGCCTCGGCCTCGGCGATCTCCGGCGTGGGCGCCGGCGTCGTCTGGCGGGCGCGGATCGCGTCCCAGTAGCCGGCGCGGCCGTAGTGGCCGTACGTGCTGGTCTCGTGCTCCCGCGTGAAGTCCTCGTCCCTGTCGAACGTGGGGCCCTCGCGCAGGTGGTCCTTGTCGTACGGCACCAGCAGCCAGCGGTCGTCGCCGTCGCCCTCCATGCGGACGTCGTCCACAGGGATCATGTGCCGCTTCGAGCCGAACCAGCCGGTCTTCACCGCCAGGTAGCGGGCGTACCCGCCGCGCTCGTCGGTGTAGACGTCATCGACCTTGCCGATCTTGTCGCCGTTGGTGTCGCGGACCTCCATGCCCTCGAGGTCGTCGAGGCGGGGAAGTCGCGTCTGGTCGGAGTAGGTCTCCGGCCCGATGATCGTCTCGTCATACTCGATGTCGTACCGGGTGCCCATGCGTCTCCTTTGTCCGGTTCAGGAACGCGTGCATCCCATTGATGCCCACCACGGGCGGCGGGGACCATCGTCCCGTCGGCCCGCGACCGACGGGGTTTCAGCCCTTCAGACCCGCGATTCGCGTCAGGCGAGCGGCTGCGGCGAGATGACGGCGGCGGGGTCGCGGTCCTCGCGTCGCTCGGCCGCCGTCTCGGGCGCGTGCTCCTGCTGCTCGAGCGCGCACGACAGCGCGGCGCACGCCACCTCGAGCTCCGGGGCCGTCGGCGGGGCGGTGGTGAGCCGCTGCGCCCACATCCCCGGCCAGGAGAGGAAGCGCAGGCGCCCCCCCGCGCGCTTCGCGGCCTGGCGCTGCAGCTCGAAGGCCACGGCGGTCACGATCGGCGCGCCGATCAGGCGTGTCGCGATGAGGGCCGGGTAGGTGAACACGCCGGTGATCGCCAGCACCGCGCCGTAGATCGCGATCGAGACCACCGCCGACACCACCAGGAACGAGGTCCCGCAGCGGGGATGGAAGCGGCTGAAGCCCGCCGCCGCAGCGGCGGTGAGCGGCCGGCCGGCCTCGAACGCGGCGATCGTCTGGTGCTCCGCGCCGTGGTACTTGAGGATCTTCCGGAACGGGCGGAACAGGCTCAGCAGCAGGAGCGTCGCGAGGAGCAGCACCAGCCGGATGGCCGCGTCGGCGACGATGAACGCCGCCCCCTCGAGCCCCGCCTCCTTGGCGATCACGACCGGCCCGATGCGGAACGCCGCGATCTGGATGCCGGCGCCGAGGATCGCGCCGAAGACGACGGCGACCTTCCCCCAGAAGCCGAGCAGGCTCTCCTCCTCGGCCAGCTCCTCGGCGGCGGTCTCGCCTTTCGGGAGCTCCTCCCACCGGAGCCGCTCGCCGATCGCCATCGACTTCTGGCCGGTCTTCAGGGCGCTGTGGATGGCCACGACGCCGCGCATGAGCGGCCAGCGCGCCCAACGCCCGCGGGGCGGCTCCACCGCGAAGCCCTCGGTGACGATCTCACCGTCCTCCTCGCGGCGCACCGCGATGCCCACGCGCGTGCGCGTGCGCATCATCACGCCACCGGGGAGCGCGCTGCCCCCGACGGTCATCTGGGCCTCGCTGGTGGCCCTGTCCTCGCCCACGTCGCTCCCCACGGTCGCCTGCGCCGACCATCGGCGTCCCGGCGCAGAAGTGTAGGGGAACGTCCCCCGCCGGCCCCACGCGGCGGGGCCCGCGGGCCGCGCCTACGTGGCGGGGCCGGCGCCGTCCAGGCCCTCGGGGCGCCCCTCCATACGCACCGACAGCTCGGTGAGCTGCGCCTCCCCCAGGCCCGCCACCTTCAGCGCCTCCTTCGCGAGGCGGCTGCCGTCGCGCGCGGCGTCGGCCATCCCCAGGCGCACCTGGATCCAGAACGTCGCCGTCACCCTCCGGCGGCGGCGGTCCTGCCCGGCGTCCGACACGCCCACCGCCCCCGGCATCGCGGCCAGCGCCGCCCGCAGCCGGGCGGCCGAGTCGGGAGGGATCGACTCGCCGGCGCTCGCGCTGAATTCGATCCGGTAGTCGGTCGTCACCCCGCGAACCCTAATGCGCCGAACCGGACATCCCGTCGGCGCCGCGCGCGGGACACCCCGGGCTGCCGCGAGGCGGTCACCCGCCGCCGTGCTCCCGCTCCCAGCGGGCCGCCGCCGCGCGGTCGCCGGCCCCGTCGATCGCGTCGAGGGCGGCGACGCGGCGCTCCGGGGCGACGGACGCCCGCGCGATCCACCGCCACAGCCCGCCGTCCCCCGCCGGCTCCACCAGCCCGACGGCGTGGCCGGGCGCCGCCTCCCCCATCGCCACCGACGCCCCCGCCACGTGCGGGTGCGGGCCGAGCGCGAGGACCAGCCGGCCCTCGGCGTCCACCAGGTGGGGGCCCGCGCCGTCACTGAGCACGACCGGGAGCGCCACCCGCACCAGCGCCCGCCCCGGGTCCGGCTCGCCGGCCAGCGCCCGCGCCGCGGCGAACCCCTCGGTGCGGGTGACCCCCGCGAAGCGCACCGCCCCGTCGGGGAACCGGAGCGCCCACCGGCGGGTGGGGTCGGACGAGCCCAGGGCGGCGCCCTCGCTCGCGACGAGCTCGGGCACCGCCTGGGTCGCGCCGGCCATCGGCCGAGGATACGGCCGCGACCTACCTAGAGGCCGCCCGACGCCTTGTCGATCGCGTCGCCGATCACCTTGCGGAGGTCGCCGCCGATCGACGGTGCCCACCCCTTCGCGGCCACGGCGACCGCCCCGATCAGCAGGGTCACCATCACCACCACGCCGACGTACTCGACGGTGCCCTGGCCGCGCCCCTCGTGGGCCCGCGCCCACTCCAGCGCCGACGCCCCCACCGCGTGGAGCCATGCCGCCATCACGTATCCCATCGGTCCCTCCCCTTTGTCGGTTCGCGTTGCACATCGCGCCCCGGTGCCCGGGGCGCCCCCTGCCACGGCGCGACGCCCGGACGTGCCGGACGCGCGCCGGATCCGTCACGGACGCCTCAACCGCCCGCCCTGCCCGGTCGGAGGACGCCCCTGGCCTTCTTCGCGACGACCACCTCGACGACGTCGAAGCCGACCTCCCCGGTGGTCTCGCCCAGGTCGTGCCCCAGGCGCCGCGCCGCCTCGCGCGGCGGCATGCTGCGCAGCATCCGGATGTAGTCCGGCAGCCGGCCCGCGCGCTGGATGAGCCCGACCGCCGTGAACACCAGGTCGGCGGACGACGCGCTCCCCACCGGGTCCTTCATGAACGCCAGCATGCGCCGCCGCACCACCGGCTGGATGCCGCTCTGCCATCCCTCGTCGAAGGCGATCCCGAGGGCGACTGCCTCCCTCGCGCCCTCGGCCACCCGGCCCAGGAACCGGCCGATGGGGCGGTCGCCCCGCCCCCGGGCGGCCGTGTCGAGCCACGGCGGCAGCGCGTCGCGCGACCACGCCTGCTCGACCCGCCGGGCCATGAACCCGAGGGGGTCGGCGAGGTGGCCGATCACGTCCGGCGACGGCCCCGCCGGCCGCACGTTGCCGGCGATCCAGACGGCGAGCGCCGCGACCATCAACGCGATCGCGACGGTCGCCCCCACCGCGTGGAGCCATGCCGCCATCACGTATCCCATCGGTCCCTCCCCTTTGTCGGTTCGCGTTGCACATCGCGCCCCGGTGCCCGGGGCG
>DASSBX010000335.1:0-4051 GCA_035698305.1 Miltoncostaeaceae bacterium
AACTGGTAGAGCACCGGTCTCCAAAACCGGGGGTTGGGGGTTCGAGTCCCTCCGGCCCTGTCCACCCACGACGATCGATGAAGAGCTGAGCTGATGGCGCGCATCCGACCCGCACGAGGGGGGCAGGACCGCTCGGGAGACGGCACGCCGGCCCCGGGTGGCGCCCGGCCGCCCGCGCCGCGTCGCCGCACCCCGGCGAAGCAGGCCTCGAAGAGCGCGAAGCCGACGCCGCAGCCGCGGCCCAACCAGCCCGGCCAGCGCCGCAAGCCGGAGAAGGCCGGCTCGGTCACCAAGGCGGTCGTCCAGCAGCGCCGCGGCTCCCGGTTCATCCAGGAGGTCATCGCCGAGCTCAAGAAGGTGAGCTGGCCGACCCGCACCCAGCTGCTCCAGTCCACGGCGGTCGTGCTCGTCGTGGTGGCGATCGTCGCCGTGTACCTCGCCGCGCTCGACGCCGTGTTCGAGCGCCTCATCGACGCACTCTTCTAAGGACGCCATTTGTTCCGCTGGTACGTCATCAACACCTACTCGGGCCACGAGAAGAAGGTGAAGGCCAACCTCGAGCACCGCCTGATCTCGCTGGGTCAGCGCGAGCGCGTGCGCCAGGTGGTGATCCCCACCGAGCAGGTCGTGGAGACGAAGGACGGCCAGAAGGTCCAGACCGAGAAGCGCCGGCTGCCCGGCTACGTGCTGGTGAACATGGACATGACGCCGGACGCCCTGTGGCTCGTGAAGAACACGCCCGGCGTCACCGGCTTCGTCGGCGGTGGCGGGCGCGAGAACGAGCCGGTGCCGCTCACCCAGGGCGAGGTGGACCGCCTCCTGAACGTCGCGACCCAGGAGCGCCCGAAGGTCCGGGCCGACTTCACGGTGGGCGAGAGCGTCAAGGTCATCGCCGGCCCGCTGTCCGACTTCACCGGCGAGATCGCCGAGATCAACGCCGAGCAGGGCCGTCTGAAGGTGCTGGTCAGCATCTTCGGCCGCGAGACCCCGGCCGAGCTCTCGTTCGACCAGGTCAAGAAGCTCACGTAGTCCCACGGGCCCCCGGGCCCGCTAGCATCCCGGGGCCTCGGCTCCACCGAACCCTGCCCGTACACCACCGGGGCGCGCGCCCCAGCGATCGAGGACGTCATGGCGAAGAAGGTCCTGCAGGTCATCAAGCTCCAGATCCCCGCCGGTCAGGCGTCCCCCGCTCCGCCGGTGGGCCCTGCGCTGGGTGGCGCGAGCATCAACATCATGGAGTTCTGCAAGGCGTTCAACGCGCAGACCCAGTCGGGCAACGGGACCATCACCCCCGTCGAGGTGACGGTCTACGAGGACCGCTCGTTCACCTTCATCACGAAGGTGCCGCCGGCGGCGGTGCTCATCCGGCAGGCCCTCGGCATCCCGAAGGGCAGCCCGGAGCCGCACAAGGAGAAGGTGGCGAACCTGACGCGCGACCAGCTGCGCCAGATCGCCGAGACGAAGATGCCCGACCTGAACGCGAACAGCGTCGAGTCGGCCATGGAGATCATCGCGGGGACGGCGCGCAGCATGGGCGTGACCGTCGACGCGGCGTAGGAAGGGAAGGGACCGGTGGCCAAGCGCGGAAGGCGCTACCTCCAGGCGAAGTCCGAGATCGACGTCGACCGGGTGTACCACCCGCTGACGGCCGTCCGGATGATCAAGGGCCAGGAGCTGACCCGCTTCGACCCCACGGTCGAGGTGCACATGCGGCTGGGCGTCAACGTCCGCCACGCCGACCAGCAGCTCCGCGGGACGATCAGCCTGCCGCACGGGACGGGCAAGGACGTGAAGGTCGCGGTGTTCGCCGAGGGCGACAAGGCGCGCGAGGCCGAGCAGGCCGGCGCCGACATCGTGGGCGGCGACGACCTGGCCAAGCGCATCCAGGACGGCTTCGACGACTTCGACGTCGCGATCGCGACGCCCGACATGATGGGCACGGTCGGCAAGCTCGGCCGCATCCTCGGCCCCTCCGGCAAGATGCCGAACCCCAAGAGCGGCACCGTCACGTTCGACGTCGGCAAGGCCGTCGGCGACGTCAAGGCGGGCAAGGTCGAGTACCGCACCGATCGCGCCGGGATCATCCACATCGGCATCGGCAAGCGCTCGTTCGACGAGCACCAGCTGCTCGAGAACTACCAGGCCGTCGTGGAGGAGATCGTCCGGGTGAAGCCGGCGGCCGCCAAGGGCCGGTACCTCAAGTCGATCACGCTCGCCCAGACGATGGGCCCGGGCGTCCCGGTCGACACCACCCGCACGTCGGGGTCCGACATGCAGGAGGAGCCCGCGGCGTAGCCGCCACCGTCACGACGAACCGACCGTAGACCCACGGGGGCGGCCACTCGGCCGCCTCAAACCGCCTGGGGAACAGGCAGCCCGTGCGAGGCCGGCGACGAACGACGAGGGCCCCGGGTCCCCATCGCTCCCGCCCGCGCGCACGGCAGGAGCAGGATGGAGGTGACCCACTGAACCGAGACGAGAAGGCCGAGGCGATCGCCGAGATCGCCGGCCGGCTGCGCGACGTCGACACGATCTTCGCGACCGACTTCCGCGGGCTCACGGTCAAGGAGCTCTCGGAGCTGCGCGACCGGCTGCGCGAGGCCGACACGGAGTACACCGTCGTCAAGAACACCCTGGCGCGGCGGGCGGCCGACGAGACCGGGCACGAGGCGCTGCTGCCCTACCTCGACGGCCCGACCGGCCTGCTGTGGGTGAAGGGCGACCCCGCCGTCGCCGCGAAGGCGCTCGACACGTTCGCCCAGGCGCACGACCAGGCGATGACGATCAAGGGCGGCCTGCTGGAGGGCGCCGACCTCCCCGCCGACGCCGTCGCCCGCCTCGCGAAGCTGCCGTCGCGCGACCAGCTGCTCGGCCAGTTGGCCGGCGGCATCGCCGCGCCGCTCACGGGCCTCGCCGGCGGCCTGAACGCGCTGCTCTCGGGCCTCGCCCGGTCGCTCGGCGCCGTGCACGCGCAGCGCGAGTCCGAGGCGGCCTGACCCCGGCATGCCCCTGAATTCCACGAACTTCACGAACTTCACGACACGAGAGGACTGAGATGGCGACGACCGAGGAGTGGATCGAGGAGCTCAAGAGCATTTCCGTGCTCGAGCTCGCCGAGCGCATCAAGGCGATCGAGGAGACGTTCGGCGTCTCCGCGGCGGCCCCGGTGGCCGTGGCCGCCGCCCCCGCGGGCGGCGGCGGTGACGGCGGCGGCGGCGCGCCGGAGGAGCAGACCAGCTTCACCGTGAGCCTCGACGCGGCCGGCGACAAGAAGATCCAGGTCATCAAGGTGGTCCGCGCGGTCACCGGCCTGGGCCTGAAGGAGGCCAAGGAGCTGGTCGACAACGCCCCGAGCAACATCAAGGAGGGCGTCGCGAAGGAGGAGGCCGACCAGGTCAAGAGCCAGCTCGAGGAGGCCGGCGGGATCGTCACCCTGAAGTAAGCTCGCCCCATGGGCGATCAACCTGACCACACCGAGGCCGGCGATCGGCAGTTGCTGCTCGCCGGCTTCGGCGTGGTCGGGGGCGCGGCCGCGGTGGGCATGGTGGTCGGCGCCCTGCTGGGCGGAAGCGGCCTCGGAGGCCTGCTCCTCGGGGCCGGCATCGGCATCCTGGTGTCCGTCGGCGTGTTCGCCACGGTGGTCATCCGTCGCATGTGACGCGCGGGCGGCGCGCCGGTGCGGCCCACCTGGGGCGGTGGACTCGCCCCGGTCGCGTCTGATTCGCTGCCCCGCCGTGGAGGTGGGCCGCGCAACGCTCGCCGTGCTCCTCGGCGCGTGCCTCGCGGCGCCCGTCGCCGACGCGGCCATCATCGGGCAGGGAGGCGTCCGCATGGGCGCCGACGCCATGTGGAGCCGCGGCGTCCTGGGCCAGGGTCAGACGGTCGCGGTCGTCGACCAGGGGTTCGCGGGCCTCGACCGCTCCATCGCGCTCGGCGAGCTGCCCCCGCGCGACCGGCTCCAGATCCGCCTGTTCGACCCGGGCGGGGTGGAGGGAGGCGTCACGGAGCTCGGCCTCCCCACCCAGCACGGCGTGCGGATGGCCGAGCTGAT
>DASSBX010000336.1:0-4384 GCA_035698305.1 Miltoncostaeaceae bacterium
GATCCGCTCCGCGGTCGAGGCGAAAGGGCTGCGGATCGCGGGCAGCGATGCCTCGTTCTTCCTGTGGATCGCGGTGCCGGACGGCGAGAGCTCGGAGTCGTTCGCGGCGCGGCTGCTCGAGCACGGCATCGTCCTCGCGCCCGGCTCGTTCTTCGGGCCGGCCGGCGAGGGCTACGTCCGGCTCGCGCTCGTCCCGACCGAGGAGGAGTGCGCCCGCGCGGCGCAGATCATCGAGGAGGTCCTGTGAACGTCGAGGAGACGATCGCCGCGCTCGACGCCGGCGAGATCCGCGTCGCCGAGAAGCGCGGCGACGACTGGGTCGTGAACGAGGAGGCCAAGCGGGCGATCCTCGACTACTTCGGGCTCCGGCGGATGGAGCCGGTCGAGGACGCCGAGCGCGCCGGCGGCGGCCTCCGTCACCGCAGCAGCGGCTCGTCCCGCCCCGGCGCGACGGGCGGCGCGCCGGCGTCGCCGTGGTCGGCCAGGTGCTCGTCGACCAGCGCCACCAGGCCCAGCATCGCCAGCAGGAACGGGTTCCGCTGGTCGAACTCGTCGTCGTCAGCCACCGGCCACCGTGAGCCTCAGCGGGGGCGCGGCGGGCGGCGGAGTCTGGGCGGCGAGCGCGCGCAGGTCGTCGGCCATCGCCCGCGGCGAGCCCGGACCGTCGCCGGCGCCCGTCAGGAACCGGTCCAGGCCGGCCGCCGCCCACAGCACGCGTCCCTCGCGCGCCGCCGACGCCCCCGCCAGCACGCGGCGCCAGCGGTCGCCGTCGGGCGTCGCCGCGAACCTGCGGCCCTCCTCCACCAACGCGAGCAGCACCACCCGCAGCAGCGCGCGGTCCATGCGCTCCCCGGCGGGATCCGGCGGGGCGGCCGAGCCGTCGAGGGTCAGCGTCGGCATCCCGCTCACGTCGTCGCCTTCCTGGCGGTCGTCCGCTTCCGGGCCGCGGCCTTCCTGGCGGCGGGCTTCCCGGCCGCAGCCGTCTGCGCGGCGGCCGTCTTCGCCGCGGCCGTCTTCGCGGCGGCCCGCTTCCGGGCCGGCCCGGGCGGCGGGGCCTCCACCTCGAGCCGCACCGCGATCCGCACGGAATCGATGCCGGCCGCCTTGATGGTGCCGCGGTAGACGGCGCCCGGCGCCATGTCCTTCGCGACGGGGAGCATCACCCCGATCTGGGCCTCCTGGCCGGGCGTGAGCTCGGCCCGCGGGGGATCGAACACCACGGCCGGCGTCGCCTCCTCACCCGTCCCTTCGTGACGGAGGCGGCTGGCGACGAGCTCGACGCTCATGGGCGCCGTGGTGGTGTTCTCGACCCGGAACGCCGCGCGCGCCGTGCCGCCGGGAGGGCCGCTCAGGCGCATCTCGGGATCGGGCTCGCGGGCGCCGCCGGGGGACGCGGGCGGCGGGTCGCCCTCGAGCAGGGCCCGTGTGCGCTCGTGGAACTCGGCGGTCATGTCGATGAGGGCGCCGTAGTACTCGAGCTGCAGCCGCACCAGGTCGCGGACCACCCCCTCCCGGGGGCCGGCGGGCACGCCGTCCGGGTTCACCCGCACGCGGCCGAGCAGCGCGGCGCCGCCGCGCAGCGCATCCAGGTCGGCCTTCAGCTTGCGGGCCACCAGGTCGCCCACCATCCGCCGGACCTCGGGGTCGCCCAGGACCGCCCCGAGGCCCGTCGGGTCCGGCGGCAGCCCCGACATCAGCGGGCCGTTCGGCCCCGCCGCTCCCGGCAGGGGTCGGGCGGCTCGTCCCCCGCGCAGCAGACGTCGAACGTGGGGCAGCGCCCGTCCGGGCGCACCCGCAGCCGCACCCGCAGCTCCTGGGGGTCGCAGCAGCGCGACGACACCGTCACGACCGCGACGTACTCGCCGCCCGGCTGGAACGCCGGCGTGACCTCGACGCCCACGGTCACCAGCCCGCTGTCCCCCTCCACCAGAACGACGCCGGGGTCGACGGTCGGCGAGGGCGCCGTCGTGCCGTCGCCGGCCGTGAACGCGCCGGCGCTCAGGGTGAGGCGGCGGCCGCGGCCGGAACGGTTGCGCAGCCGCACCGGGATGCGGATCGTCTCGCCGACGTAGGCGTCGCGGGTCACCGTCCCCAGGCGCGGGTCGCAGTCGCGCACCTCGGCCGGGGGGCACACCGACAACCGCAGCCCGGCGGCGTCGGCCAGCGTCCACGTGGTGGTCCGGATTCGGCGCAGGTTGCGCGCGACCGCGCTCACTGCGCCCTCCTCGCCTTCGCGGGGGCGGGCTTCGCCGGGGCGGCGTCCGCCGTGACCTGCACGAGCAGCGACGCGCCGACGAGCCGCAGCATCCCCTGGTACGTGCGGCCGGGGTCCAGGTCGCCCGGCAGGCGCAGCTCCAGGTCGACGGCGCGCGCCTCGCCGGGCTCGACGGCGGACGGGTCGCCCGCGCGCACCCGCAGGCGGTCGACGCGCGTCCCCGCGATCCGGCGCACCGCCTCGTCGAGCACCGCCTGCAGGCCGTTCTCCCCCTCGGCGCGCAGGGCGCCGTCCAGGCTGCGGCACACGCCGCCGTCCTCGTCGAGCGTCACCGCCCCGAGCCGGTCGAGCGGCACCGGCACGTTGCCGAGGTTCGCCACCACCACCCGGGACGTCACCGTCGCGCCGGGCGCCCCGCTCACCGCGACCGCCGGGGGCGTGACGCGCACCCGCGGGTGCTCCGCCACCTCCAGCACGGCCGTCGTGCGGGCGTCACCCACCATCACCTCCACCTCGCGGCGGCCGGGCGGCGTGTGGGGATCGAGCCGCAGGCGCACCCGGACGCGGGCAGAGTCGCCCGGCGCGACGGTCGACGCCACGGGCACGGCCCGGGCGCCCGCCACCTCCACCGCGCGCACGCGCAGCGCCTCAGCGCCCCGGTTCTCGACCTCCACGTGGCCCGTCACCCGCCGCGGCGGGCCGGCGAGCAGCGACGCGCTCGCGCGGACCGTCGGCCTGCGGGGCCGGGTGGACGGCACCGGTCAGCCCTTCGGGACCTTCGGCCGGTCGTCGACCTCGACGCAGGGCTCCTCGCAGTCCGGCACGCAGTCGTCGCGGATGACCGCCGGCTCGCCGCACACCGTGAACGAGAGCGCGTCGATCCCGAGGAGCGTGAGCGGGAACACCGAGAACCCGACGTTCATGCTCACCGGGAAGCGGATGCGCGACCGCGCCAGCGTCACCGTCCGCAGCAGCTCGTTGATCTGCTCGAAGGTGAGGTGCGGCAGGTTCCGCACGTCCAGGGCGACGCCCGCATTCGCGGTGATCGGTGCCTGCGGGTCGCCCTTCAGGGTCGCCGAGACGTCGAGCGGCTCCACCCGCAGGGCGATCGGCGCGTCCCTGCTGCCCATGACCACCGACGACGTGGTGGCCGTCACGTCCGCCGTGACGTCGGACACCGTCGTGACGTTCGCGTCCACCCCCATGTCGATGTCGAAATCGGTGGGGATGAGCTTGATGTCGGGCGAGCCCATCTGCCGAGCCTCCTCGGGATGCCTCGGATCCGGTCGCGCTTCGCCGCGATTCCGACTCTATTCGCCCCGCTTCACCCGGGTCAAAGCAGGGACGCGTACAGCTCTCTGGTCTCGGCGCTCGGCTCGATGCCGAGGCGGCCCCGCAGGGTGGCTCGGCAGGCGTGGAACTGGCGCAGGGCGAGGGGCCGCTCGCCGGCCTGGGCGAACGCGCGCATCAGGCTGCGGTGCCAGCCCTCCCGCTCCGGGTCGGCGTCGAGCAGGCGGCGCAGGCGGTCGATCGCCGCGGCGGGGCGGCCGGTGTCCATCAGGGCGACGGCCAGGCGCTCCAGCAGGGCGACCCGCACGTGCTCCAGGTCCCGGCGGATGTCCTCCGCCCACGGCTCGTACGGGAAGTCGGGCAGGAAGTCGCCGCGCCAGAGGGTCTCTGCCCGCAGCATCCGGCTCAGGGCGACGTCGTCGGTCGCGCCGGCGGCGCCGCGGGCCAGCTCCATGAACTCGCCGGCGTCCCACGAGTCCCGGTCGCCCAGCGCCAGGCGGTACAGCTCCCCCTCGCGCACCACGAGCGACCCCCCGGATCGCGGCGACGCGGCCGGCTCCAGGGTGCGGCGCAGCTCGTGGAGGGTGGTGTCCAGGGCGCGGGCGCCGCGCTCGGGGGCCAGGTCCGGCCACAGGTGCTCGAGCAGCCGGTCCCGGTGGGCGCCGCGGCCGCCGGCGCACACCAGCGCGCCCAGCAGGGCCCGCGCCTTCGCGCGGGTGAACGCCGTGTCGGGCACCCGCGCGCCCGCCCGGTACACCCGCAGGCCGCCGAACGTCTCGATCCGGATCGGCTGGCGGGGCCGGCGCTCCAGGACCGACCGCGCGCGCTCCGCGGCGGCCGCGACGGCGGGGTCGTCCTCGGCCAGGAGCAGGCGCATCG
>DASSBX010000337.1:0-4686 GCA_035698305.1 Miltoncostaeaceae bacterium
ACGCCGCCGCGCGCGCGGACGGCGTGGACCTGATGGTCACGAGCGGCTTCCGCAGCGACGCCGAGCAGGCGGTGCTCTTCCGCCGCCACCCCGACCCGAAGTGGGTGGCGCCGCCGGGCCGCAGCCGCCACCGCGACGCGACCGAGCTCGACCTGAACATGCTCGGCGGCGACGGCGCCCACGCGTGGCTGCGCGCCAACGGGGAGCGGTTCGGCTTCGTCCAGCGCTACGGCTGGGAGCCGTGGCACTGGGGGTACGTCCCGGGGTGCGGCGCGTCCACCCCGTCGCGCGGGCGCGCGCCGGCGGGCGGCGCGGGCGCGCTGCCCGGATGGGTCCCGGCGGAGTACCGCGCCCTCGTCACGGCGGCGGCGCTGCGGAACGGCCTGCAGCCGGCCCTCCTGGCGGCGCTGCTGCGCTCCGAATCGGGGTTCGATCCGCGCGCCGTCAGCCCGGCGGGGGCGCAGGGCATCGCCCAGCTCATGCCGGCCACGGCGCGGGGGCTGGGGGTCGCGGACCCGTTCGACCCCGCCCAGGCCGTCCCGGCGGCCGCGCGCCTGCTGTCGGGGCACGTGCGGGCGTTCGGGTCGGTGCCGCTGGCGCTGGCGGCCTACAACGCCGGCCCGGGCGCGGTGGAGCGGTACGGCGGCATCCCGCCCTACCCGGAGACCCGCGCCTACGTCGCCCGGGTCCTCGCCCTCGCGGGCGGAGCCGCGTCGATCGGCGGCGGCCCCGGTGGCGACGGCGTCGCCCTCATCCGCATTCCCGGCCGCAACGTCTGACCCCGACCAGGAGGTGCACATGCGTCACCGTCTCGTCCTCGTCCCCGCTCTGGTGAGTGCCGTCGCGCTCGCCGGCGCCTGCGGCGGCAACGCCGGCCCCGGCCCGGCGGACGATGCCCGCGCCGCTCGCGCCGTCGCCCAGCGCGTGATCGACGGGCTGATGCTGGGGCGCGATCCGGACGCCGCCTGCGCCGCGATGACGCCGGACGCCCAGGCGAACGCGGCCGCCCGGACCCCGCGGCTCGCGCTCGGCGCCGAGCCCCCCACGTGCGAGCTCGGGATGATCTTCACCGGGAGCCTCCTCACGGCCGCATTCGACGACGTCCGTGCGACGGCGGGCGCCGTGACGGTCACCGGGGACGACGCCGTCGCCACGATCGACTACGCAGGGGCGATCCGCGACCAGCTGGACGTGCCCTCCGCGCGGGTCCGCCTCCGGAGGGTCGACGGTCGCTGGCTCGTGACCAGCACGGACGCGGTCGGCCGGGACGCGGCGACGGGGTGACAGCCACCCTCGGCAATCGAGGTGAGCGGCGACTCCGCCCGCGCCCGGTGGTCCTCAGCGGATCCGGGGGCCGGACGTCGGAGACGCGGACCTTCGAGCGGACCGGCGGCGGCTGGTACGTGGGCCCCACCGGGGGCGAGCCTCGACCCATGGACCGCGCGACGGTGCGCGAGCGCTTCCTGTGGGTGGTCGGCCACACCCTCAACCGGGTCACGATCCGGCTGGCGAAGCGTGGCGTCGGGCCGTTCTCGGTGATCCGGCACGTGGGCCGCCGCTCCGGCCGCACCTACGAGGCGCCCGTCATCCTCGCGCGAACGCCGAAGGGGTTCGTCGCCGAGCTCACCTACGGCGACACCGTGGACTGGTACCGGAACGCCGTCGCCGCGGGCGGGTGCGTCGTGATCCGCGGCCGGCGCGAATGGCGGGTCGACGGGATCGCGCCGTGCGACGCCGATCGCGGACGGGACGCCTACCCGATCCCGGCACGGTGGGTCCTGCGTCTCCTGCGGCGACGGGAGTTCCGCCTCCTCCGCGTCGCGGCGCCGGGGGGCGGCGGCGAACGGCCGGGGGGGTAGGGTCCCCGCCATGCGCACGCGCGTCGCGGCGATCGCGCTGGGCCTCGCGGCCGCCCTGCCGGCGACGACGGCCGCCCAGGACGCCGCGCCCGCCTCGTACGTCGCCCTCGGCGACTCGTACGCATCGGGGGAGGGCGCGGCGCCCGACACGTACCTCCCTGGCACGTCGCTCCCCGATCCGGCGACCGGCGGGCGCAGCTCCACCGGGTGCCACCGCTCGTCCACGTCGTGGGCGTTCCGGGTGCAGACCCGGCTCGGGTCGCCGACGCTGACGTTCGTCGCGTGCTCCGGGGCGACCGTCGCCGACCTCACGGCGCCCGACGACCACTTCGCGGCCCTCGGGGACGTCGAGCCGCCCCAGATCGACGCGGTCACCCACGCCACGACGGTGGCGACGCTCTCGATCGGCGGCAACGACGCCGGCGTCGACCGGGTCCTGAGGGCCTGCGTGTACCGCCCCGAGGCCCCCGCCAACGCCCGGTGCGCGCGCCCCGGCTCGTCGGCGCGCCGGATCGCCGCCGCCGGGCTGCGGGGGCTCGACGCCACGCTGGCGGGCGCCTACGCCGCCGTCGCGGCGCGGATGGCCCCCGGCGGGCGGCTCCTCGTCGTCGGCTACCCCCGCCCGTTCGCCCAGGGGGGCCGGGGATACCGTCGCCACGCGTCCGCCGGCGGGGCGCCCGCCTGCCGGCTGGGGGTCACGCCCCTCCGGACGCCCCTGCGCGTGACGCTCGCCGGCGCCCGGTTCGTGAACGCCGTCGCCGGGGACCTGAACGACGCGGTGCGCGCCGGGGTGGCCGACGCCGCGGCGCGGCTGCGGGCCGCCGGCGCCGGCCAGACCGTCGCGTTCGTGGCGTCCGACCCGGCGTTCCGCGGCCACCGGCTGTGCAACGCGGCGCCGTGGATCAACGGCGTGCGGCTCACCGCCCTCGGCGTGCCCAAGCGGACGTCGCTGCACCCCGGCCCCAAGGGCCAGGCGGCGTACGCGCGGGCCGTCGGCGCAGCACTCGCGGGGCGGGCGACGGCCCGATAGGGCCCGCTCGACCACCGACCTATACTCGGACGGAGTGTCCGACGCCGCCGAACTCCGCGAGCAACTCGCGAACCTGCCCACCGGTCCCGGCGTCTACATCTACCGCGACGCCTCGGACCGGGTGCTCTACGTCGGGAAGGCGAAGAGCATCCGCAAGCGGGTGCTCTCGTACTTCCAGGCGCCGCTGCGCCCCGACGAGGGGGCGAAGCGCCGCCGCATGAGCGCGCGCGGGGGCCTGCACCCGAAGATCGACGAGCTCGTCGGCCGCATCGCCCGGGTCGACACGTTCGTCACCGGGTCGGAGAGCGAGGCGCTCATCCTCGAGGCGAACCTCGTCAAGACGCACCGGCCGCCGTTCAACGTGCGCCTGCGCGACGACAAGAGCTACCCGTACATCGGGATCAGCCTCGACGAGGAGTACCCCCGCGTCTACTTCACGCGCGAGGCGCACCGGCGGGACCGCCTCTACTTCGGGCCGTTCTCCAACGCCTACAAGGTGCGGGACACCCTCAACCTCATCAACAAGGTCTTCCCCAGCCGCCCCTGCGAGGGCCGCGAGCCGGGGCGTCCCTCGGGCGTCCCGTGCCTCGACTACCACATCAAACGGTGCCTGGCGCCGTGCGTCGGCTACATCTCGAAGGAGGACTACCGGGCGCTGATCGACCAGATCGTCGCGTTCCTGTCCGGCCGCTACCGCGGCCTCGAGCGGGAGCTCGAGACCGAGATGCGCGACGCCGCGGCGAACCAGGAGTTCGAGCGGGCCGCGTCGCTCCGCAACCGCCTCCAGGCGATGCGCCACCTCATGGAGCGCCAGTTCGCGACCGCCGGGTCCGTGGGGACGGCGGACGTCCTCGGCGTGGCGCTGGAGGGCGACACCGCCAACGTCCAGGTGCTCCAGGTGCGCGACGGCGTCGTCCAGGACCGCCAGTCGTTCTTCCTCGACGCCGCCGGCGCGGAGGACGAGGCCACCGTGCTCGTCCAGTTCGCCTACGAGTTCTACGCGATGGCGCTGGCGATCCCGTCGCGCGTGATCGTCGCGCAGGGCAGCGAGGCCGCCGCCGACCTGGAGGCCCTGCTCACCGACCGCAAGGGCAGCCGCGTCGAAGTGCGCGCCGCCGCCCGCGGCGACAAGCGCAGGATGGCCGAGCTGGCGACCCGCAACGCCCGCTTCGCGCTGGAGCAGGACGTGCGCCGCCACGAGCAGGCACGGGCCCGCCGCCGCGACGCCCTCGCCGACCTGCAGGAGCGCCTCCAGCTGCCGGCGCCGCCGGTGCGGATCGAGTGCTACGACATCTCCAACCTCGGGGAGACGTACGCCGTCGCGTCGATGGTGGTGTTCGAGGGCGGCGCGCCCGCCAAGTCGCACTACCGCACGTTCACGATGCGGTACGACGGCGGCCCCGACGACTTCGCCCGCATGGAGGAGGCCATCACCCGCCGCTTCGCCCGGATGACCCCCGACGAGGACGACCCCTCCTTCGCGGCGCGCCCCGGCCTGGTGGTGATCGACGGCGGCAAGGGGCAGCTGGGGGCGGCCCTCGCCGGCATGGCCGCCGCCGGGGCGGAGGGCGTGCCGGTCGTGAGCCTCGCGAAGCAGCGGGAGGAGGTGTTCCGCCCCGGGCGTCCCGAGCCGCTGCTGCTGGACGAGGGCTCCGCCGCCCTGCGCGTGCTCCAGCACATCCGCGACGAGGCCCACCGCTTCGCGCTGCGCCACCACCGCGGCCGCCGCGGCAAGGGCATGACCGAGAGCGTGTTCGACGCGCTCCCCGGGGTCGGCCCGTCGCGCAAGGCGGCGCT
>DASSBX010000338.1:0-4650 GCA_035698305.1 Miltoncostaeaceae bacterium
GGCATCGAGGTGTGCCGGCGGATCCGCACCGCGCGCCCGGACGTTCCGATCATGATCCTCACCGCCCGCAGCGATGAGATCGATGCGATCGTGGGCCTCGACGCCGGCGCCGACGACTACCAGGCCAAGCCGTTCCGCCTCGCGGAGCTGATGGCGCGCGTGCGCGCGCTGACCCGGCGGGCCTCCCCCGCCCGCCCGGCGGGCGGGGTGCGGGTCGACGAGGCGGCGCGGCGCGCGTGGGCGGGTGACCGGGAGCTGTCGCTGGCACCGCGGGAGTTCGACCTGCTGGCGCTGCTCTGCCGCGAGGCCGGCCGCGTCGTCCGTCGGGAGCGGATCATGCACGAGGTCTGGGACGCGAACTGGTCGGGCTCGACGAAGACCCTCGACGTGCACGTGTCGGCCCTGCGCCGCAAGCTCGGCGACGACCCGACGGCGGCGCGCCTCATCACCACCGTCCGCGGCGTGGGCCTGCGCTTCGAGGCGGAATGACCCTGCGGGCCCGGCTGATCGCCTCGTCCCTGGCGATCGCGCTCGTGGCGGTCCTGGCTCTCGGCGTGCCGCTGGCCGTGGTTGGCGGGCGGCTCCTGGACCGGCAGGCGCACGACCGCCTCGCGCGCGAGGCGGTGGCCGTCGCGGGCGCCGTCGACGAGCAGGCCGACGCCGGCACCCTGCCCACGCCGGCGCAGCTCGCGTCGATGGTCGCCGCGGGACGCCACGTGCGCGTCGAGGGGCCCGGCGGGCGGGCCGTCGAGGCGGGGCCGCCGCCCGGCGAGGAGGTCCGCAGCGCGACCGCGGTGGTCGGCCCGGTCCGCGTGACCGTCAGCGAGCCCGGCGACCTGGCCGAGCGCCGCATCCACCAGCTGTGGCTGCTCGTGGCCGTCGCCGGCGCCGGCGGCCTGATCCTGGCGGCGGTGCTGTCGGCGTGGCAGGCGCGTCGCATCGCGGGCCCGCTCGAACGGCTCGCCGCCGTGTCCCGCCGGCTCGGCCGCGGCGACCTCACGGCCCGTGCGGGACCCCAGGACGTGCCCGAGGTGGACGCCGTCGCCCGGGCGCTCGACCAGAGCGCCGAGGAGATCGCCCGGCGCGCCGAGCGCGAGCGCGCCTTCTCCGCCAACGTCGCCCACCAGCTCCGGTCGCCCCTCACCGCGCTGGACATGCGCCTCGAGGAGCTCGCGGCGTCCGACGACGCGGACGTCGCGCGGGAGGCGCGGGCGGCCCTCGAGCAGACGGAGCGCCTGCGGCGCACCACCGACGATCTGCTGGCCCTCGCCCGCCGTGGCGACGCCGGGCCGCTCGCGCCGATCGACGTCGCGCAGCTGGCCGCCGACCGGGTGGAGGCCTGGTCGCCGGCGGCGGGCCCGGCCCGCCGGGTGCGGTGCACGACGCCGCCGGGCGGGACGGTCGCCCGGGCGTCGCGGGCCGCCGTCGAGCAGGCGCTCGACGTGCTGCTGGACAACGCCCACCGCCACGGCGCGGGCGACGTGGAGGTGGGCACCGCGAGCCGCGACGGCTTCGTGCACATCGCGGTCGCGGACGCGGGCAGGATGCGCGACGACGACGCCGCCGCCGCGTTCGCGCCGCATCCGGCCGGGGGCGGCATCGGCCTGCCGCTCGCGCGGGCGCTGCTCGAGGCGGGCGGCGGCCGGCTGACCCTGGCGGCGACCGCCCCCACCCGCTTCGAGATCGTGCTCCCCCTCGCCTGAGCCGGGTCCCCTGCGCCAAACCCGCAACGGTGGCCGGGCCCGCCCGGATGACGTCCAGGGCGGCAGGCGCGATGCTGAACTCCGGAGATCCGCCCACGAGGAGGTGGAGCCATGAGGGTGAGCGACGTGATGTCGGCGCGGCCCATCATCGTCACATCGACGAGCCGCCGGGAGAACGTACGCCGGCTGATGGAGGAGGCGGGGGTGCACCACATCCCCGTGATCGATGACGGACGGGTCGCCGGAGTCTGGCTCGCCACGCGCGAGGGCCCGCTCATCCTGCTGGGGCCCGAGCACGTGGACCAGACGTTCCCGGAAGCGGACGCCGAGGAGGCGATGACCGCGCTGATCGATGACTCGGAGACCGTGCTCGTGTGGGACTCCGGCGTCCCGGCCGGCATCCTCACCCCGAGCGACCTGCGGGCGCTCGTGCGCGACGCCCTGCGCGCCCGCGTCGGCCGGCGCTACGGCGCGCCGGTGGTGGCGTTGATCTCCGGACCCGCCGGCTCGGGCAAGACGACGCTGCTCACGCGGACGCTGTCGCTGCTGCCCGACGTGGAGATCGGGGTCGTCCAGGGGAACGCGAAGACCGACGGGCCACCGGTGGAGCTGGCGGGCGCGCGCTCCGTGGACGCGCCGCAGGCGCACTGGCGCAGCGGGTTGCGACGGGCCGCGACCCGGCTCGCGGGGTCCGAGCTGATCCTGGCGGAGGATCTCGACGGCCCGGTCGACCCGGAGATGAGCGCCGGGGAGGACCTCCAGATCGTGGTGCTCGACGCCCGCGACCTCGCCTCCCGCGACGACCGCCGGCTGGGGCGGGCGTCCGCGGTCGCGATCTGCCGCGCCGACGAGGCCGACCCGGCGGCGATCGATGCGGCCGTGGCCGGCATGCGCAGGCGCCGGCCCCACGTGCCGGTGTTCGTGCTGGCGCCGGGCCACGACGACCGGGGCCTGCGCGAGTGGGCGGAGTGGCTGGAGGGACAGGTGCGCGTGCGCACCGGCGGCGGGAGCCGCCATCGGACGGCGCACGCCTGAAGGAGAGGAGGACGACATGCCGGGACGCTCACCGCCGCCATCGCCTACGGCGTCCTGAAGATCACGATCCCGAAGCCGGCGGCCGCGGAGCCCCGCAGGATCGCCCTCGGCAGGAGCTGAGGCCCGTCAGGAGGCCCCGGGGTCCCCGTCGTCGAGCGGCGGGGGCGCCGCGCCCGTCGCGATCATCACCCGATTCCAGGCGTTGATCGCGGTCACCGTCACCACGAGGGCCGTCAGGTCCTCGTCGGTCATGTACCGCGCCGCATCGTCCCACACCCGCTCCGGGAGCGGCCCCCGGCCGAGGTCGGTCAGGGCCTCCGCCAGGCCGAGCGCGGCGCGCTCGCGGTCGTCGAAGGACCGCGACTCCCTCCACAGCGCGAGGACGTCGAGGCGCCGGGCGTGCTCGCCGGCCTCGCGCGCCAGGCGCGCGTGCAGGTCGACGCAGTAGAGGCAGCCGTTCATCTGGGACACCCGGACCTTCACCAGCTCGGCGAGCCGGTGGTCAAGGGCCGCCGCCCGGCTCAGGGCGGCGAGGGCCCGCCGCGCGTCCGGCGCGTCGCGCTGGAGGTGGATGCGGCTCAATGCCCGAACCTCACGTCCGGCAGCACCCGGTGCAGCCACGACGGCCGCCACCAGGCGGCGGCGCCCGCGAGCCGCAGCGCGACCGGCACCAGCAGCAGCCGCACCAGGAGCGCGTCGAGCAGGACCGCGACGCCGAGGATGATCCCCATCTCCTTCGGGGGCAGCGGCCCCGACAGCGCGAAGGTGAAGAACACCGCCACCATCACCGCCGCCGCCGCCAGGATGACCCGCCCCGAGTGCGCCAGGCCGCCGATCGCCGCCTCGCGCGGGTCGCCCGACCGGTCCAGGTGCTCCTTCGCCGAGGCGAGCAGGAACACGGTGTAGTCCATCGAGATCGCGAAGATCATCGCGAAGAAGAAGACCGGCCCCCAGGCATCGAGGAAGCCCTGCGACTCGAACCCCAGCGGGCCGGACAGGTGGCCGTCCTGGAACAGGAGCTTCGCGACGCCGAAGGCGGCGCCGGTCGCGAGCAGGGTGGTGAGGACGCCGATCGCAGCCAGGAGCGGTGCCTGAAATGCGACGAGCAGAAGTAGGAAGCCGAGCGCCAGAACGACCCCGATCGCCAGCGGGGTGCGCGCTTCGAGTGCCTGCTCGAGGTCGTGGTTCTCGACCGCCGGGCCGCCGAGCAGCGCCGCTGCGGGCAACCGAGCGCGCAGTCGCTCTACCGTCGACCCAAGCGCTGGGGTTGAGGGGTCCGTGGTCGGGATCGCCTCGGTCAGGGTGAGATCTCCGGCCTGCGATCGGTTGCTCGGCAGCGTTGCGGCGATGCCGGAATCGGCTTCGAGCGCGGTCCGGACCCGGGCCGAGTCGGCGCTGGGTGAGACCACCTGCACCGCGCCGGGGGCGCCGGGCCCGAAGGTGGCGACGATTCGCTCGTAGCCAATCCGAGAGTGATCGTCCTGGGGCACGACGACGATCGAGGGCATCCCGGTTTTCAGTCCCAGGACCGGCAGGGTGAGGACGACGAGGATGAGCAGGGCGGCGCCGCCGAAGGCGAGGGGGTGGCGCCAGAGGCGCTCGGCCCAGCGGGCAAAGCGAGGCGATCGGTGCTCGCGGTGTCGTGCCCACGGCAGCGCCAGCCTGTCGACGCGCGGGCCGAGCTTCGCCAGGACGGCCGGCAGCAGGGTCAGGGTGGCGGCGAGGACGAAGAGGACCGAGAGGATGATGCCGACCGTCATCGAGCGAAAGGCGGGGCTCGGCACGAGCAGCACTGCGACCAGCGAGATCAGCACCGTGAGGCCGGAGAAGAGCACCGCCTTGCCGGCCGTGTCCATCGTTTCCGCGACCGCCTCGACGGCGTCGACCGATTCGACCTCCGCGACCGGCTCGC
>DASSBX010000339.1:0-3077 GCA_035698305.1 Miltoncostaeaceae bacterium
GATGGCGGCGAGGATGACGAGCATAGGGGTGTATCCGCCAAGCCAGGCGACAAGGAGCCCGGCACCGACCGGGGCCACCGCACGGGCGGCCATCTGAGCGGCGGCGGGGATGCCGCTGATGGCGGCGAAGTTCGCGCGCCCGTAGCGGTCGGCGACGAGGGTGGCGCGCATCAGGGTGACACCGCCGCGGCCCGCGCCGAGAAGGGCGACGGCGAGCAGGAGAGCAGCCAATCCCGAAGTGACCAGAATGACAAACAGGGCGAGAGCTTGCAGGGCGAAGACCCCGACTCCCACGGCGGCTTCCGGGGCGCGGCGGTCGAGGGCGGTGACGATCACGCGGCCGCCCACCTGGGCGGCGCCGATAAGCCCGGTGATGACGGTGGCGCGTGCCAGCGATTCGCCGCGCTCCAGCAGGATGGGGATGAGGTAGACCCCGATGGCGACGGCGGCGGTCATGCCCAGGAAGAAGGCGACGGTCAGCCACCAGTAAGCGGGGTCGCGCAGGGCGCGGGTGAGCGGGACGCCAGCCGGGGGCGAGGGCGGCTGACCCGGAGTGGGCGCGGCGCCGTCGGGGAGGAGACCCAGGTCTTCCGGGCGGCGGCGCAGGACGAGGGCGTGGGCGGGGATGGTGACCGCGCCCAGGATCACCGCCAGCACCAGCAACGCGTTCCGCCAGCCGAGGCGTTCGGTGAGCCAGCCGGCGAGGGGAAGGAAGATGGTACTGGCCAGACCGGCCACGGTGGTCAGGATCAGCATGGCGCGGGCGCGCCCGCGCACGAACCAGGCGGAGGCGACGGCGAAGGCGGGCTCGTAGAGAGTGAGGGCGAGCGCGGCGCCGAGACCGGCCCAGATCAGGTAGACGCCGGGCAGGCTCTCCACCCGCGCCCAGGCGACGACAAGGACGGTGCCCAGGATGGAGCCGATCGTCATCGGCACGCGAGGACCGGCGCGGTCGAGCCAGTGCCCGAGGGGCGGCGAGAGGAGCATGGTGACGACGAGGGCCAGGGAATAGGCTCCGGTGATCTTCGGCGTGGACCAGCCGAGCTCGGTCTGCATGGGGACGAGGAAGACGGCGAAGGCGTAGTAGAGGATGCCCCAGGAGACGGTCTCGGTGACGGCCAGGGTCCAGATGATGGTCCAACCGTAGTAGCGGGGGCGCGGGCCCCGCACCGCGCCGATCATGCGCCGCGGGGGTACTCGCGGAAGGTCAGCTCCAGACCGTCGGCGCTGGTGGCGACGGTCCAGCGGCCGGGGGCGAAGCGGCCCGGGACACCGAAGCGGGTGAGCAGGGCGGCGGGGTCGAGGAGGAGGGCGCTGCGCGCCTCGGGGTCGCGGTGGACGGCGTCGCCGCCGCGGCGGGTGGCCTCTTCGAGGAACATGTCGAGGGGGATCCAGGCGGGCATATCGGTGTCGATGAGGGCAACGCGCAGCTCCTCACCGCCGGGGGCGGAGAGGGCGAGGCGGGTGGAGAGGTCGGTCTTGAAGATGCTCTTGGAGACGTTCAGGTAGAGGTCGATACCCTGGAGACCGACGCGCACGTCTTTCAAGGACAAGCCGACGGGGGCGCGGCGGTCGGCCTCATCGACGAGCCCCTGAACGAGGATCTGCAGCCCGCGGTTGGAGATGCGCAGGCGCAGCCCCTGCACGACCGGGCGCAGGGGATGGCGAATGTCTCCCGGTTCGAGTGAGATGTCGAAGTCGGTCAGTTGCATGTGCCCGGGGAGTCTCACGGGCAGGGAATCGGTCATCGGCGTCTCCATCGTGCGCGTGTCGTGCCGGGCAGCGCCCAGCATGCGTCAACAATGCCCGAGCCGAGGCGAGACGGCAAGCGACGATGATCCCACCGCTCGCTGCTACCCTTCCGCCGACATGGCGACGCGCACCTACCTCCAGCCCCCTCATCTCCAGCGCCCTTCAGGGCCAGGCGAAGGGGCAGCGTGGTCCGGTTGGCCAACCTCGTTGACGACCTCGGTCGTCGCGGCGGCTGGGCGTGGTCCTTTGAGGACCACGCTGCCCGAACGGGAAGCCTCGTGAACGGGGCTGGTTGCTCCGGGGTGTTTCGAGCATGAGTGTTTCCGCCGAGCCGCAGACGGTCGTTGAGTGCGGGGGGCACCACTTCTACTGCCGCAATCGGGAGGAGTTCGAGCGCATCTGCCAGGATGTGTTCGCTGGGCACGAATACCAGTTCCAGATGCGGCAACGCTCGCCATTCATCATCGATGCCGGGGCGCACGTGGGGGTGGCGACGCACTATTTCAAGCACCACTATCCGCGGGCGCGGGTGCTGGCGCTGGAAGCGAACCCGGTCACGTTTGACCTGTTGCAAAAGAACGTCTCGCACAACGGGCTGGACAACGTGCGGACGATGCAGGCGGCGCTGGCGCCGGAGGCGGGGGAGATCACTTTCTATGCCAGCGCCAGCGACGAGGAGCCGGGGGCCTGGGGGGACTCGGCGATCCGCCAGCCGTGGCACGAGGGAGAGGCGACGGCGGAGGTGACGGTACCGGCGGTGACACTCTCGTCGCTGCTGACGGAGCCGGTCGACCTGGTGAAACTCGACATCGAGGGGCTGGAGACGGCGGTGTTGGAAGAGGCCGCGCCGAAGCTCTCGCTGGTGCGGCGGGTGGTCCTGGAATTCCACGGCACGGAGCGCAACCGCGACAACGATATCGGCCGCTTGACGGAGATTTTGCGCGGGGCGGGACTGACGCCAGAGGTACGGCAGTTCGGCGCGGTCGTCTCGCTGGCCGGTATTCAGAAGGACGAACCGTACTGGCTGATGGTGCGCGCGGAACGGTTGAATCCGTGGCAGCGGCTGCGCCGGGTGTTCGGGTGACGGGTGATGGATTATGGGTGATGGCTGTCGGGTGTCGGGTTGTAGAGCATTGGTTGCACTTGTGATTGAACCCGGGTCAGCGGAGCGACCTGTTGCGGTGCGCTCTGAGGAGGGGTGATCGCGTCTCGTCGTTGATTGACTCCTGATATAGTGCGGGATCGGTACGAGGCGTCGGTGTCGAGTGGTCTGCGGAGAAGGAGAGTCCCATGCCCACGCAGCTGTCCGATCCGGGCCTCTCGCC
>DASSBX010000340.1:0-7928 GCA_035698305.1 Miltoncostaeaceae bacterium
GATGCCGGGACGCCGCCTGCTCGCGCAGGCGATCCTCGTCGAGGCGGGTGCTCACACGTCTGACGGTACCGGTCCGCTACCATCGCGCGCCGGGAGAGGTGTCCGAGCGGTCGAAGGAGCGCGACTGGAAATCGCGTAGGCGGGATCTCTCGCCTCGAGGGTTCAAATCCCTCCCTCTCCGTCCCCACGCGCCGCTCCCCCGGGGCCAACTGGCCGGGGGCGGCGGCGCTGGTATCCTCCCGGGTCCCGGGCAGTTAGCTCAGCGGGAGAGCACTCGCCTCACACGCGAGGGGTCACTGGTTCGATCCCAGTACTGCCCATCCGGAGCCCGCCCGCCAGCGGGCTCCCGTCCCCGGGGCACCTCCGAGCGCGCCCCAACCTCCTGCGAGGCCATCTACGGAGCCCCGACCCGGGGTTCCCCCGATGCCGCGGATCCGGGCGAGCGGGACCGTGATGGTGAAGGTGAGCGGATGCCCTGGAGGAGACCATGGCCCAGCGATGGGAGTACCTGGTGGTTCCGCTGCAGGAGGCGGGTGGGCTGAAGAAGTCGGCCGACCTCGTGCCGGACGAGCTCAACCGGCTGGGGGCGGAGGGATGGGAGGCGGTGGGCCTCACCCTGAAGAAGGGTGACCTCGTCGCGTGGCCCATCGTGCTGTTGAAACGCCCCGTCGGCTGAGGGGCGCGCCCAGCCCCATGCGGCGCCTTGCGCCGCGTGCAGTGCACGCACTAGCCTGCGTGCACTGCACGCACCCGTGAGCAAGGAGCCTCGATGAGCAGTGCGTCGCCCTCGCCCTTCGACCTGACCGGCCGCGTCGCGCTGGTCACTGGCGCCTCATCCGGCCTCGGGATCACCTTCGCCCGCGCGCTCGCCGAGCACGGCGCCGACGTGGTGCTCGCCGCGCGGCGCATCGAGCGGCTCGAGGCGGTGGCCTCCGAGATCGCGGAGGCGACCGGCCGACGGGCGCTCCCGGTGGCGTGCGACGTCACCGACGCCGACCAGGTGGAGGCCGCCGTCCAGTTGGCGGTGTCGGAGCTCGGCCGGCTGGACGTGGCCGTCGCCAACGCCGGCGCCGTCCCCGAGGGGTTCTCGCTGCCCGAGAAGCTGCCGCCCGACCTGTGGCGACGGTCGATCGCGGTGAACCTCGACGGCACCTGGTTCACCTGCCAGTCGGCCGGCCGCGTGATGCTGGCGCAGGGGTCCGGCGCGATCATCGTCGTGTCGTCGTACACCGGCGTGGCGGGCGTCCCGAACTTCCCGCCCGCGTACCAGGCCGCCAAGGCCGCCCTCATCAACATCACCGAGAACCTCGCCGCCTCGTGGGGCGACCGCGGGGTGCGGGTCAACGCGCTGGCCCCCGGCTGGTTCCCGTCGGAGATGACCGACGCCGTCCTGGGCGCGCCCAACTGGCGCAGCCGCTGCGAGGCCCAGGCGCCCCTCGGCCGCACCGGCGACCCGAAGGAGCTCGTGGGACCCCTGCTGCTGCTCGCCTCCGACGCCGGCAGCTACATGACGGGCGCCACGCTCACCGTCGACGGCGGGACGTCGGCCGTCGTGGGGATGACGCCGTACGACGAGTCCCTCTGGGGCCTCCACGCCGCCGTGATGCCGCACGGGCTGGGCGAGCCGATCCGGGCGTGACCCCCCCGGCCCTCTCGCGCGCCAGGGCGGTCGGGACCGCGCTCGCCGTCCTCGACGCCGAGGGGCCCGGCGCCGTCACGATGCGCCGGGTGGCGCGCGACATGGGCGTCCCGCTCATGTCCCTCTACCGCCACGTCCGCTCGAAGGACGACCTGGAGGGGGCGATGGTCGCGGCGCTCGTCGCGGCCGTGCGGCCGGCCCCGGAGGGGGAGGGGTGGGCCGCCGGGCTGCGCGCCTGGGCGGTCGCCTACCGCGAGATGGTGATGCGCCACCCCAACGCCGCGGCGCTCCTGGCCACCCGGCCGGCGGCCGCCTACCGCGGACGGGCGGACGACGTCGAGCAGGGCCTGCGGGTGCTCGCCGACGAGGGCCTGTCGCCCGCCGCCGCGCGTGTGCACCTGCGCGCCGCGCTCGTCGCGGTCACCGGGTTCTGCAACGCCCAGGCGGCGGCGCGGGCGGCGGCCGAGGAGCCGCCGGAGGCCCCCGACGACGACCATCCCCTGCTGGCCGCGCTCGTCGCCGACCTGCGCAGCGGCGCCTCCTCGGACGAGGTGTTCGACGCGATGGTGTCCGGCGTGCTCGCCGGCATCAGGGACGCGATCGCGGAGGCCTCCCGCCCCAGGGGTTGACATCCCTCCCCGATGGTCGCAAGGAAGGGATGTGCCGCGCGTGAGCACACCGCGCGGCGCGGGTCTCGACCCCGACCGACAGGAGGTGACGATGCTGAACATCTGGGACAGCCGGCAGGAGTTCGACCGCCTCTGGGCGGACATGGACCGCCTCGGCCGGCGGGCGGGTGGCGGACGCGGGATGGTGGTACGCCCCGCGCTGCGGCTCCGGGAGACGGAGGACGCCTACCACGTGAGCGCCGACGTGCCCGGCGTGCCGCTCGAGAACGTGGCGGTCGAGGCGCACGGACAGGTGCTGCGGTTCACCGCGACCCGTATCGACGACCCCGGCGGCGCGCCGGTGCGCTACGAGCGGACCCTGTCGCTGCCGCAGGACATCGATGCGGGCGCCATCGACGCGCGGCTCCTGAACGGCGTGCTCGACCTCCTCATCCCGAAGCCGGATCAGGCCAGGCCGCGGCGGGTGGCCGTGACGGCCGGCGCCCGGGAGCCGGAGACGATCGAGGCGGGCGACGGCACCGTCCGGGAGGAGGAACGGGAGCTCGCAGGGACGGCGAGCTGACCCACCCGGCGGGGACGGCGGTGACGGCCGGGTGGGGCCGTCACCGCTCGTCCACGAGCCGCATCTTCGCCAGCGCGCGCGCCTCGATCTGGCGGGCGCGCTCGCGGCTCACGCCGAGCCGCCGGCCGATCTCCGCGAGGCTCTCCTCGTCCCGGTCGCCCAGGCCGTGCCTGCGCTCCACCACCTCGCGCTCGCGCTCCGAGAGCGCGCGCAGCAGCGCGCCCAGCTGCGGCGCGGCCGCCTCGCGCACCACGTCGTCATATGCGCCCTCGGCGCGCGGGTCGGCGAGGACGTCCACCAGCGTCAACGTCTCGTCGTCGCCCAGCGGCTGCTCCAGTGAGCCCGCGGGCCTCGCGGCGTTGAGGATCGCCTCCGCGCGGTCGAGGTCGACCCCCGCGGCGCCGGCCACGTCGCGCAGCGGCGCCTCCCGCCCGCGCTCCGCCATGAGCCGGTTGCCCGCCCGCTTCAGCGACGACAGGTCGGCCTTGGCGCGGGCCGGCAGGCGCAGGGCGCGCCGCTGGTCCTGGGCGAGGCGCCCCATCGCGCCGCGGATCCAGGGCGCCGCGTACGCCCGGAACGACGTCCCGCGCTCCGGGTCGAATCGCAGCAGCGCGGTCAGGGCGGCGAGGGCGCCCTCCTGGACCAGGTCGGACAACTCGGTGGGGCCGCCCGCGTAGCGGCGGGCGACGACGACCAGCTCCGGCATCAGGCCCACCAGCAGCGCCTCGCGGGCGCGGGGGTCGCCCTCGGCGGCGCGGCGCGCCAGGAGCCGCTCCCGCGCGTCGTCGGACGCGGCCGCGCCCAGCAGGCCGTCCATCCAGCCCCCGAGACCGGGGGCGGTACGGTCCAGCGACGCGCGCTCCGCGACCGTGAGCGACTCCGCCGGCGTCGCGCCCCGATCGAGACCCTCCTCCCTCATCGCCGGAGATTGTGCCCGACGCCGCGCGCCGTCCACCCCCGGTGGGAACATGCGTTCGTGTCCGAGGCGACGATCCTGCACGCCGACCTCGACGCGTTCTTCGCGTCCGTGGAGCAGCGCGACGACCCGGCGCTGCGCGGCCGGCCGATCGCCGTGGGCTCGTGGGTCGTGACCGCGGCCAGCTACGAGGCCAAGGCCCTCGGCGTGGCGAGCGGCATGGGCGGGTCGCAGGCGCGGAGGCTCTGCCCGGACCTCACGTTCGTGCGGCCCCGCTGGGAGGCGTACGTCGAGGCCAGCCGGGCCGTCTTCGAGGTGTTCCGCCGCACGTCGCCGGTGGTGGAGGGGCTCTCGATCGACGAGGCGTTCCTCGACGTCCGCGGCATGGCCCGCAGCGCCGGGACGCCCACCGAGATCGCGCTGAGGCTGCGGTGGGAGGTGCGCGACAAGGTGGGCCTGCCGATCACGGTGGGCGTCGCCACCACCAAGCACCTCGCCAAGGTGTGCAGCGCGCTCGCGAAGCCCGACGGCCTGATGGTGGTGCCGCCCGGCTGCGAGCTGCCCCTGCTGCACCGGCTGCCCGTGGAGCGGCTCTGGGGGGTGGGCCCCGCGACCACCGCCCGCCTCCACGCCGCCGGCATCACCCGCGTCGGTCAGGTGGCGGCGATGGACGAGGCGGCGCTCGCCGCGATCGCCGGGCCGGCCGCCGGCCGCCGCCTGCACGACCTGTCCCACAACCGGGACCACCGCCCCGTGCGGGCGGGCAACCGGCGCCGCACGTTCGGCGCCCAGTCGGCCCTGGGGCGCCGTCCCCGCAGCCCGGAGGCGCTCGACTCGGTGCTGGTGGGCCTGGTGGACCGGGTCACCCGGCGCATGCGGGCCAAGGGGCGGATGGGCCGCACCGTGGTGCTGCGCCTGCGGTTCGGCGACTACGCCGCCGCGACCCGGTCGCGGACGATGGGGCGCAGCACGTCCGCGTCGCCGCCGGTGCTGGCCGTGGCCCGGGCGCTGCTGGACGAGGCGCGCCCCGCCGTGCGCGAGCGGGGCCTGACGCTGCTGGGGATCACCGTCGCCAACCTCGACGGCGACGGCGACCCCCGCCAGCTCACCCTCCCCCTCGACGACGAGGCCGGGGCCCGCTCGGTCGATGCCGCCCTCGACGCCGTGCGGGAGCGCTTCGGCCCGGCCGCGGTCACCCGCGCGTCGCTGCTCGGCCGCGACCCGGGGCTGGCCCAGCACCTGCTGCCGTCGGGGAGGCGACGTTAGGCGCGGCGCCCGCGCAGGTGGGCGCGCAGGAGCGCGGGCGACCAGGTGTCCTGGTGCTCCCCGTACATCTGCGAGCCGTCCGGCAGGGTCCACCTGACCATGCACGCCCAGACGAACCACGGGGTGCTGGGCATGGCGACGCGGCTCACCACCTCGCCGTCGGCCACGACCGGCCGCCCCTCCCCGTCGGTGCCCGTGACCCGGACCGCGGCGGGCCGGCCGCGGTCGTCGCGCGCGATCTCGCACGCCCCCCCGGTCATGGGGGTGACCGCGCCGTCGCGGAGCGTGAAGGCCGTGATCACCTCGCGCCCGTCGCCGTCGCGGGCCCGGCGCGTCGAGAGCAGGAACCCGCCGCCGCCGGGGCCGGCGCCGTAGCTGTACGTGAGGACGTTCGACTGGCGGCTCTCGCGCCGCGGCGACCACGTGCGGTCGCGCATCTCGAGGCAGTCGATCTCCAGGCGCTCGCCGTCCAGCCACAGCTCGCCCGTCACCCGGCCCAGCTGGTCGAGGTGGCCGCGGCCGCCCGCCACGACGCCGACGGCGTGGGGCGGGTGGAGCGCGCGGAACGTCATGTCGAGCGAGATCTCGTCGCCGTCCGCGTAGGTGATCCGGTACGCCGTGAGCGGCTCGAGGCACTCGTACGAGAGCCCGTTGGGCAGCGCGAACCGGGTCGCCTCGATGCCCTCGGGGATCGGGAGGTGCCACCAGGTGCGGTGGTAGGGCAGCTCCCACAGCTCCTCGGCGCCCGGCTCCCACACGTACACGGCGCAGGACATGATCCCGAGCTCGGGCCGGAAGAGGGGGTACGTCCACACCACCAGCCCGCGTTCCGGCACCGCGCCCGCGAACCACGCGGTCTCGGTCCACGAGCGGTCGGCGGTGCGCGAGCGGTGGAAGCCGTCGTCGGCCGCGGAGAGCCCCACCGCGGCTACTTGATGGCGATCGGGTTGAGCGGCGAGCCCATGCCCCCCGGCAGGTACAGGGGCGGCGCGACGAGCATGAACGCCCAGCGCCCGTCCTCGGCGCAGTCGGCGGCCAGCGCGTCCAGCTGCCACAGCTCGCCGAGCGGCAGCCCCAGGTCGACGAGGCAGGCGACGTGGACGGGCAGGACGCGGTCCGTGGGGTCCTCCGGGACCAGCGACTCGACCCCGAGGGTGTCGGTCGCGAGCGCGGACACCTGCTTCTCGTGGAGCCACCCGATCGCGTCGCGGCCGATGCCCGGCGACGCGACGAAGTAGGCGTCCCGGTCGTCGTCGGGGGCCAGCGTCCACCACCGGCCGAGATGGCCGGTGCGCACCAGCAGCATGTCGCCGGGCAGCAGCTCGGTGCCCTGCGCCTCCAGCGCGGCGTCGAGCAGCTCGGGCCCGATGATCTGGTTGTCGGGGCAGTGCTCCAGGCCCTGCGCGCGGGCGGGGTCGAGCAGCACGGCCCGGCCGACGAAGCTCTCGCGGTGGTGCTCGATGCCGAGGAACGTGCCCCCGCCGAGCGTCGTCATGCTGCCCGCCCAGTAGCCGTTGTACATCGAGTCCTGCCACATCACGTGGCCGAAGGCGTCCCACTGGGTGGAGCCCTGGGTGGGCATCTGCAGCATGTCGTCGTTCCACTGGAAGCCCGGGGCGGCGTCGTTGTAGGGGCTGCCGACGACGGCGTCCGAGCCGGACATGAGGGGCAGCAGCATCGGGGCGGGCCGCGAGGAGAGCGAGGGGGCGGTCCGGTCGATCGGGAGCGCCAGCGAGAAGACCTTGCCGGACCGCACGAGGGCGGCCGCGGCGACCCGCTCGGCCGGCCCGATCAGGTTCTGGGTGCCGCGCTGGTCGTCGTCGCCCCAGCGCCCCCAGTTGTGGGGCTCCGCGGGGCGGTACCCGCCCTGGACCTTCCCGTCCTCGCCGACCGTGTAGCTCGGCGGCGTCCACCCCACCGAGTAGCCGCCAGGCTCGCCGCGACCCATGTCCGCCCTCCCGATTCGACCAAACGCTTGGTAGGCAAGCCTACCCCGGCGGGCGGTAGAGCCGCTGCAGCGGGTCGAGGAGCGCCCGGGTGAGCGCGAGGTCGTCCAGCAGGTGCCGCCGGACGCGCGGGCGCCACGCCGCGAACGACTCCTCGCGCTCCACCCGCTCGGCCGCCTCCTCCAGCCCCGGCGCCCACAACCCGCCCTCGGCGAGCTCCTCCAGCAGCGCCCGCTCCGCGCGGGCGCGCTCGTCCTGGACCGCCGACTCGATGCCGCTCCGCACGGCGACCGTCTCGAGCAGGGCCGCCGCCACCTTCACGCCCTGTCGCAGCGCCCGGTCGTCGAGGCCGCCGAGCACCTCCTCGGTGAGGAAGCGCCCGACCCCCCGGGCCACCTCGGCGACGCTCGGGCGCAGCCCGTCCGGTGGCCGCGGGGCCGGGGCGGGGGCCTCGCGCCCGGGCGCCTGCGGCCAGCCGGCCACCCTCGCTGCGCGCGCGAGCCAGTCGGCGGGCATCTGCAGCCCCAGGCCCGCGATGGCGGGGCGCGCGGTGCGGCCCTCGGCGTAGGCGCGGATCCCCTCCAGCAGCATGACCGAGCGGCTGACGCACGCGAGGCATTCGAACCATCGCAGCGCCCCGCGGTCGACCGGCGCCCCGGTCGCCTCCTCGTACGCGGCCACGACGGGCTCCGGGTCGAGTGACGCGCCGCACGCCCACACCGCCGCCCCCAGGTCGTCGAGGGGATGGCCGAGGTGGGCCAGCTCCCAGTCGAGGAGCGCCGAGATGCGCCCCCCGGCGACCAGCACGTTGTGGGGGCCGGGGTCGCCCCACAGCAGCACGACCGGCGCGTCCCCGCGCGGCGCGTTCGTCTCGAGCCACGCGAGCATGGCCCCGACGAGCGGCACCGGGGCGAGGCGGGCCGCCCGGTACCGCCCCGCCCAGCGCGCCAGCTCCTCGCGCGCCGCCGCC
>DASSBX010000341.1:0-7530 GCA_035698305.1 Miltoncostaeaceae bacterium
CGGACGGCTGGGCCGACCCCGCCCGCGACCCGGAGGCCGCGGCGAGCCTCGTCGCCGACGGCCTGGCCGACGCCCGCGACGGGCGCCTCGTGCGGATGGGCGCCTGATGGCGGCCCGTCAGGTGGTGGTGGCCGCGATCATCGAGCGCGGCGGGCGGGTTCTGGTGAGCCAGCGCGGCCCCGGGGTGGGGCACCCCGGCCGATGGGAGTTCCCCGGCGGCAAGCGCGAGCCGGGCGAGCGCGACGCCGAGGCCCTCGCCCGCGAGCTGCGCGAGGAGCTCGACGTCGAGGTCGAGATCGGCCCGATGGTGTGGAGCACCCGGGCCGGGCCGCTCGTGCTGCGCTTCTTCCGCTGCGGCTGGCTCCCCGCGCAGCGGCCGCGGGCGCTCGGCAGCGTCCAGTTCCGCTGGGTGCGGCGCGAGGACCTCGCCGGCCTGAGCTTCCCTCCCGCCGACCGGGACCTGATCGGCGCGATCGCGGCGGGCCGCGTGTGACGGATCGGCCCCCGGAAGGGGATTTGTCGGAGGCGATACAATCGTTCGGCTGAGCTCACTCTCGGGAGGTGGCCCATGGCGAAGGCAAAGCGGCAGCGGCGCAACAGCATCAGGACCATGGGCGCCGATAGCTCGGCCCTCGACGCCCTCGACGCCCTCGAGTCGCTCGAGCGGGCCGAGCGCGCCCAGTCCCCCGCAGAGCGCGAGGAGGAGGCCGCCGCCGCGAACGGCTCGCCCACCGCGAGCGGCGAGCGCGACACCGACTAGTCGCCGCTGCCTCGGCCGTCCCGGCTGAAGGCCTCCCCGCTCACCAGGAACCGCACCCGGCCGCCGAGCTCGAGGCCGTTGTTCGCGACGCGCTCGAGGTGACGGGCGACGAGGACGGCGGCGGCCGACCAGATGCGCGTGTCCGGCTCGTCGGGCGCGGCGGCGGCCGCGCCGACGACCTCGGCCAGCATCTCGCGCACCGTCGCCGCCTCGACGCCCGCCTCCTCGCCCAGGTCGGCGTCGCCGCGGGCGATCGCCTGGACGGCGCGGGCGAGCGTGTCCACCGCACGGGCGCTCATCCGTGAGATGAGCGCCTGGATCTCGGGCACCGCGCCCTCGGGCCGCACCGTCATCGCCGCGTCCGCGATCGCCACCGCCAGGTCGCCGACCCGCTCCAGCGCGATCACGGCGATCAGGCCCACGTGCAGCAGGCGCTGGTCGCCGGCGACCGGCGCCTCCAGCAGCTGCAGGCGGTAGTTCGTCTGGTCGAGCTCGGCGCAGCGGATGTCGACCTGGTCGTCGGCGGCGACCACCTCGCGGGCGGCCGCCGCGTCGACGTCCTCCCAGGCCTGCACGCCGCGCTCCACCTGGGAGAGGACGAGGCTCGCCATCTCGACGAGCCCCGTGCGGAACCTGTCGATCTCGCTCTGGAAGTTGAGGCGCGTCGACATCCGGGCCCGATCCTACCCGGGCGGGGCCCGCCGCTCACCGCACCGGCAGCCACCTCCCGGAGAACGCGATCAGCGCGTCGTTGGTGGCGAGCAGGGGGCTGCCCGCCGCGGCGCGCGAGTATCGGACGGAGCCGTTCGGGGCCTGCAGCGATCGCAGGGCGGCCCGCATCGACGCCGGCGGGCGGCGGCCCGTGGCGCGCAGCGCCCGGATCGCGCCGGCGGTGCTGTTGGCGTCGGTCGGCGCGCCGCCGCCCGCGGTGGCCACGCCGCCCGCCCGGTTGCGCTGGGCGAGCATCCAGCGGGTCCCCGCGGCGAGCCGCCTGTCCGAGCGCCGCACACCCGAGGCGACGAGGGCCTCCACGACGATCGCGGTGGTGTCCACGGCGTCGCGGCTCCGCGGACGCAGGTCGAAGCTCCACCCGCCGGAGCCGCGGGCGGCGAGCGTCGCCCGCACCGCCGCGGGCGGGACCGTGCGCCCGGCGGCGCGCAGGGCGAGGAGCGACAGCGCCTGGTCCCACGCCGTGGCCCCGTAGCGGCCGGCGGCGTAGCGGTTGGTGATGCGCCGCAGGTAGTCGACGCCGCCGAAGGCGGCCGGGTTGCGCCCCGACGCCACGGCCGCCATCGCGACCTTCGCCGCCGCCCCCGCGGTGGTGGCGTAGGCGGGGGCCGTCCGCGCGAGGGCGGTCGCGCGCCCGCGCAGGAACGCCCGGGAGCGCCCGGCGGCGCGCAGGGCGACGATCGCGTCGGCCTGCTGGCCGGCGGGGGCGGTGCGCGAGTTGGCGGCGAGCCAGGCGGCGGCGCGGGAGGCGGCCGCCCCGTCGGTCGACGCCGCGCCGGCGTGGGGCGCGGCGACGAGGACGGCGGCCGCGGCGAGGACCCCCGGGAGCGTGCGGCGCCTCATCGGGCCACCCGCTTGCCCGCCCGCTTCGCGACCGGCCTGCTCACGGTGAAGGTGCCGGTGTTGACCCGGGCGATGCCGACCCGCTCGCGGTTGCCCGCGCCGTCGGTGGCGCGGACCCAGATGCGCCACCTGCCGTTCGCCAGGCGCTTCCGCAGCGGCAGCGCCCAGTTGCCGCCCGAGGACCTCGCCCTCACGTACAGCCGCGCCGTGCAGGCGCGGGCGGCGGTGAGGCTGCCGGAGCGGGTGCGGAAGCGGCACTGCGTCCCGACCCGCCGCGCCAGCGCGACGTCGACGCGGGCGACGTCCGAGCGGTCGGGGCCCGCGACCCCCGCGATCCCGCGGACCGCGACGGCCCGCTTGCCGAGCCGGGGGAACAGGACGCGGCTGCCGGGCGCGACCGTGTCGCCCGCGACGCCGCCGCCGGCTCCGGCCGCGGAGCCGGGCGTGGGTGCGGGGGGGAGGTTGCAGACCGTCGGGTCGGCCCCGAAGGCGCACACGCCGCGGGCGGCGCTGCGGATGTCGCCCGCGCGCGTGGCCGACACGGCCGCGGTGCCGGCGCCCTGGGCGATGAAGCTCACCGTGCCGTCGGGGCCGGCGGTGGCGGCGGCCTGGCCGTAGCGGACGGCCGCCCCCGTCCCCGGGGCGGAGGCCCCGTCGGCGCCGTAGCTGGTGACGCGCACCGTGAACGACGTTCCCGCGGGGACCCGGTCGGCGGAGGGCGTCACGTCCAGCTCGCGCGCGCCGTCGGCGGCGCCGAAGTACCACAGCACCGCGTCACCCTGCGTCAGGGCGGTGGCGTCGGCGCCGGCGACCGCGCCGACGTGGTTCACGCGGAACTGCCAGCCCGCGGTGCCCGCGTTGGCGTCCGCGCCGACCTTGTCGACGAGGGTCGAGGAGAAGGCCGGGAAGTAGGTGAACGACAGGCCGAGGCCCGTCGACGCCGTCGCCCGGTAGAGCTGCCAGAAGGCGGACGCGCGGCTCACCTGCACGCTCTGGCCCTGGCTGTCGAAGACGGTGGCGGCGCCGACCCCCTCGATGGGGATGGCGCTCTCGGGGATGAGGTTGGCCGATGACCCCTCGACCCGGATGACGGTGTCGAGCGGCAGGGCGGCGGGGGCGGCGACCAGGCCGGCCGCGCAGGCGGCGGCCAGGGAGGCCCGCAGGGTGATTCGCAACTGTGGCTCCTCGGTTCGCGGAGGGCGGTGCCGGTTGCGGGATCGGAGCGGGTCTCCTGGCTTCCCGATCAGCGCGGCCCCCGCAGCCTTCCCAGGTCTCCCCAGTGGCCGACTCGCGTCAACGCGGGCGCCGCTCCCGGGTCACAGTGGCGCGACCGCGCCGGATTCCCACCGGCTTCCCACGCGCCCGATCCCGTGAAGCGGCGCCAACCTACTGGTTAGGGTGCGGGGGTGTCCACCGCCGGTCCGCTCGCCCTGCCGTCCCCGGCCGGGGTCGCCACGGAGGGCGTCGTCGCGCGGGTGGTCCGCACGCCGGCGCGGTTCTGCCTGGCCGCCCTGGCGATCACCGTCATCGGCCTCGCGCTCGACCACTTCGCCAACCTCGGCGTGCAGATGCTCCTGGCCCTCTGCACGTGGGGCTTCCTGGCGATCGCGTTCGTCCACCTGACCCCGATGGAGCGCGCGCAGACGTCGGTGGTGGTGGTGGTGGCGACGTGCGCCGAGGTGATCGGCTCGGTGATCTGGGGCGTCTACACGTACCGCCTCGGCAACCTGCCGCTGTTCGTGCCGCCCGGGCACGGGCTGGTGTACCTGGCGGGCCTGCGCCTGAGCCAGACGCCGTTGTTCCGCGACCGGGGGCGGCTGCTGGTGATCGCCGCGATGGCCGGGGTCGGCGCGTGGGCGCTCCTGGGCCTGACCGTCCTGGAGCGGAAGGACGTGGCCGGCGCGGTGGGCGCCGTCGTGCTGCTGCTGTTCCTGTGGCGCGGTCGCGCGCCCGCCGTGTACGCGGGGGTGTTCATGGCCGTGGCGTTCCTCGAGATCTACGGGACGGCGATCGGCACGTGGCGCTGGGCGGAGGAGATCCCCGGGCTCGGGGTGCCGGACGGCAACCCTCCGAGCGGGGCCGCCAGCGGGTACGTGTTCTTCGACATCGCCGCCCTGGCGCTGGCGCCCTGGGTGCTGCTGACCTGGGCGCGGGTCACGGGGCGCCTGCGCGGGCCGGGCGGGCGCCGCGCCCCGGACGCGGTGGCGGGCCCGTGACCGAGCAGTCGATCGACGGCGAGATCAGCCTGCTGTGGCAGGACGTCGACCGCTACCGGGGCGACGTGATCCTGATGAGCCTCGACACCGACGAGCCGCTGCGGATGAACACCTTCGAGATCTCCGGCGAGCTGGCGGCGCGCCTGAAGGACGGGGTGCTCGAGGAGGGGATGCGCGTCCGCGTCCGCTGCCGGGCGGAGACGATCGAGGTGGTGAACCTCGAGACCGGCGAGACCTCCGACGGGGACGTCCCCGTGGTCGTCGACGTCGTCATCCTCGACGGCTGATCCGGGCCGGATCGTCCGCGGGCGTCGGCTATGATCCCGCCCGGATCGACACCGTGTGCTGGGGCGTAGCCAAGCGGTAAGGCAGCGGGTTTTGGTCCCGCGATCGGGGGTTCGAATCCTCCCGCCCCAACCAGGCAGAGCCCCTTCCCCGAATCGGACGTGACCACGCACGAATGAGCATCGGCGCTGTCGTCCTCGCCGCGGGCCAGGGGACCCGGATGAAGTCCTCGCTGCCGAAGGTCGTCCACCCCATCGCGGGCCGGCCCATGGTCACCTGGGTGCTCGACGCGCTCCGCGGCGCAGGGGTGGAGCACGTGGTGGTCGTGATCGGCCATGGCGCCGACGCCGTCCGCGACGCGCTGCCCGGCGATGTCGCGGTCGCCGTGCAGGAGCAGCAGCTCGGCACGGGGCACGCGGCGCAGGTGGGGCTCGCGGGGCTGCCCGGCTCGTGCGACACGGTGGTGGTGGCGTGCGGCGACACGCCGCTGCTGCCGTCGGACCTCATCGCGCGGATGGTCCGCGACCACGGGTCGGAGCCGCGCGACGTCACCATGCTGTCGGCGGTGGTGGACGACGCCGGGTCGTACGGCCGCGTGGTGCGCGGGGCCGGCGGCGAGGTGGCGAGGGTGGTCGAGGCGCGCGACGCCTCCCCCGAGGAGCTCGCGATGGGCGAGTACAACGCCGGCCTCTACGTCTTCGACCGGGCGGCCCTCGAGACGGCCCTCGCGGGGCTCGGCACCGCCAACGCCCAGGGGGAGCGGTACCTGACCGACGTCCTCGAGGCGGTGCCCGGCGCGGTCGCGGCGATCGTCGCCGACGACCCCGAGGCGGCCGCCGGCGTGAACGACCGCGTCGACCTGGCCGCCTGCGAGGCCGCGATCCAGCGGCGCCTGCGCGAGGACCTGATGCGCGCGGGGGTCACGATGCCCGACCCCTCCGCCGTCTACGTCGACGCCGGGGTCGAGGTGGGCCGCGACACGGTCGTGCTCCCCGGCACCCACCTGCGCGGGGGCACCCGGATCGGCGAGGGGTGCACCATCGGCCCGGACGCCGTCATCACCGACTCGGTGATCGGGGACGGCTGCACGGTGCTGAGCGCCCACGTCGTGCGCTCGCGGCTCGCCGACGGCGCCGGCGCCGGGCCCTTCGCCTACCTGCGTCCCGACACGCGCCTGGAGGCGGGCGCCCGCGCCGGGACCTACGTGGAGCTGAAGAACACGACCCTCGGCCCGAAGGCCAAGGTCCCCCACCTCTCGTACGTCGGCGACGCCACGGTGGGGGAGGGCACCAACATCGGCGCCGGCAACATCACGGCCAACTACGACGGCTTCCGCAAGCACCGCACCACGATCGGGGCGCGCGTGAAGACCGGGTCGGATTGCGTGTTCGTCGCCCCAGTCACCGTCGGCGACGACGCGATGACCGGAGCCGGGTCCATCATCACCGAGGAGATCCCGGCGGGGGCGCTCGGCATCGCCCGGGCCCGCCAGTCCAACATCGAGGGGTTCACGGCGAAGGCGACGGCACGCGCGGCCGCGGCGGCGGCCGAGGCGAAGGAGGCCACCGGCACATGAGCACGAGCATCGACCGGGATGACTCGAAGCGACTGATGGTGTTCGCGGGGCGGTCCAGCCAGGACCTGGGCCAGCGGATCGCGCAGCGCCTCGGCATCGACCTGGGCGCCGTGACGTTGAAGACGTTCGCCAACGGCGAGATCTACGTGCGCTTCGAGGAGAGCGTCCGCGGCGCCGACGTCTTCCTGGTCCAGTCCACCTCCCGCCCGGTCAACGACAGCCTCATGGAGCTGCTCGTGATGATCAACGCGGCGAAGCTGGCCTCCGCGCACCGCATCACGGCCGTGATCCCCTGGTACGGCTACTCGCGCCAGGACAAGAAGTCGGCGCCCCGCGAGCCGATCACGGCGAAGCTGATCGCCGACCTGCTCCAGGCCGCGGGCGTCGACCGGGTGCTGACGATGGACCTCCACGCGGGTCAGGTCCAGGGCTTCTTCACCGTGCCGGTCGACCACATGACCGCGCTGCCGATGTTCGTGGACCACCTGAAGGAGCGCGCCTACTCGGGCGACCTCTCGGGCCGCCTGGTCGTGGTCTCGCCGGACGCCGGCCGCGCCAAGCTCGCGAACCACTTCGCCGAGCGCCTCGGCGCCACCCTGGCCGTCCTCACCAAGCAGCGCCCCGACCACAACGAGGCCGAGATCACGTTCCTGATCGGCGACGTCGCGGGCTGCGCCGCGATCCTGATCGACGACATGATCGACACCGCCGGCACGCTCTGCGCGGGCGCCAAGGTGGTGAAGGACGCCGGCGCCGAGCGCGTCCTCGCCGCCGCCACCCACGGCCTGCTGTCGGGCCGGGCGGTCGAGCGGCTGCGCGAGTCGGTGATCGAGCAGGTGCTCCTGACCGACACGGTGCCGCTGCCCGACGACGCGGTGGGCAACGACCTGTTCAAGGTGCTGTCGGTCGACCGGATCCTGGCCGACTCGGTGCACAACGTCTTCTGCGACGAGTCGGTGTCCGCGATCTTCGCGGGGGAGAACCAGCTCTTCTGACGATGCGCCGAGACCGGCGTAGCTATAGGGGTTCTCGCCCCCGGCGGTGCCGACCGCGCCGCCGCGGAGCGGGCCCTCTCTTGCCACCGGGCTGAGCCTGCCGAGACGGTGACCGAGGCGGTCGAC
>DASSBX010000342.1:0-2067 GCA_035698305.1 Miltoncostaeaceae bacterium
CCTGGCCGAGGTGCTCACCGGCGCCCTGATCGAGGCGGAGGCCCCCCGCTGGGCGGTGGCGTTGCTGGGCCCCGACCGGGAGGAGCTGCGCCGCCTCGTGCAGATGACCGGGGCGGTCGACCTCGTCATCCCGCGCGGGGGCGAGGAGCTGAAGGCGTTTCTGATGGAGCACTCCCGGGTGCCGGTCATCTACGCCGCGTCGGGCAACAACCACGTGTACGTGCACGCCGACGGCGATCTCGACATGGCCCAGAAGATCATCGTCAACGCCAAGGTTCAGCGCCCCGGCGTCTGCAACGCGGCCGAGACCCTGCTGGTGCACCGGGACGCCGCGGCGGCGTTCCTCCCGTCCGCGGTCGCGCGGCTGCGTGCCGAGGGCGTGGAGCTGCGCGTCGACCGCGCCGGCCTGGACGTGCTGGGCGAGGCGGGGGAGGGGATCGCGGAGGCCACCGAGGCCGACTACGGCACCGAGTTCCTCGGCCTCACGCTGGCGGTGCGGGTGGTCGATTCGCTCGACGAGGCGCTGGAGCACATCGCCCGCCACGGGTCGGGGCACAGCGAGGCGATCGTCACCGGCTCGCTCGACGCCGCCCGCACCTTCCAGGCGTCGGTGGACGCCGCGGCGGTGTACGTGAACGCCTCCACCCGCTTCACCGACGGCGGCGAGTTCGGGATGGGCGCGGAGATCGGCATCTCGACGCAGAAGCTCCACGCCCGCGGCCCGATCGGCCTGGAGGAGCTGACCACCTACACCTACCTGGTCACGGGCCACGGGCACCTCCGGTAGCGGCGCCCCGTCGCGGCGCGTCGGCGTCCTGGGCGGCACGTTCGACCCGCCCCACCTCGGGCACGTCGTGATGGCCTGCGAGGCGCGCTGGCAGCTCGGCCTGGACGAGGTGCGGCTGGTGCCCGCCGGGACGCCCCCGCACAAGCTGGCCCGGGCGGTCGCGCCGCCGCAGGAGCGGGCGGCGTGGACGGAGGCGGCGGTGGAGGGACGCCCCGGCCTCGCAGTCTCCCGGGTCGAGCTGGACCGCGACGGCCCGAGCTACACCGCCGACACCCTCGAGGCGATGGCGGCCGCCGAGCCGGACGCGCGGCTCTGGTTCCTCCTGGGCGCCGACCAGCTCGCCGGCGTGCCCTCGTGGCGTGACCCGGACCGCATCCTGGCCGCCGCCCGCCTCGCGGTGGTCGCCCGGGAGGGCGTCGACGACGCCGCCCTCACCGACCTGGCCGACCGCGTCGCCCCCGGCCGCCACGACATCGTCCGGATGCCCGTCATCGGCATCTCGTCAACGATGATCCGCGACCGCCTGGCCGCGGGGCAGCCGGTGGGGCATCTGGTGCCCCCGGCGGTGGAGGCGGCCCTCGTCCGAGGGGGCGTGGTACCCTCGCCCGGATCCACCGACCGACGAAAGGACCCCTCGCGAACCCGCTCGAGCTGACCCTGGCCGCCGCCGCGCTGGCGGAGTCGAAGAACGCCAGGGACATCCTGATCCTCGACATGCGGGGGCTGGTGTCCTACACCGACTACCTCGTGGTCTGCACCGGTCAGACACCGCGTCAGACCAAGGCGATCGCGGAGGAGATCCGGACGCGCATGAAGCGCGACCACGGCATCATCCCGCGCCGGGTGGAGGGCGAGCGCGAGGGCGACTGGATCCTGGTCGACCTGCTCGACGCGGTCGTCCACGTCTTCACCCCCGAGGCCCGCGACTTCTACCGCCTCGACCGCCTCTGGCGGGAGGCCCCCAAGCAGGAGTTCGCCGCGGCCTCGTAGCGCGGACCGGGCTTTATGCAGCGGGGCGCCTTGGCTATGCTCCGTCTCCCCGGGGGATTAGCTCAGCTGGGAGAGCGCTACGCTGGCAGCGTAGAGGTCACCGGTTCGATCCCGGTATCCTCCACTCATCTGAGGGCTGCGGCGCCTGGAGCGAATCGGTTCCAGGCGACGGCGGCCCCGCCCCGTCAACGTCCTGTCGGGAGGAGCGCGGACTTGGCGAGACTTCCCCGGTGTGGGAGGGCTGACCCGTCCTGCAGTCCCGGCACCGACGATGAGTGACGGAGACCGGT
>DASSBX010000343.1:0-5948 GCA_035698305.1 Miltoncostaeaceae bacterium
GGGACGGCCTCCGGCTGGAAGCGATCGCCGCCGACATCGCCGGGGACGGCGACACCGCCCTGGAGCTGCTCCGCCTCAACGCCTACGACCTCGCCGTCCTCGACCGTGACATCCCCGGCCCCTCCGGCGACGAGATCGCCCGGCGGATCGTGGACTCGGGCAGCGGCATGCCGATCCTCATGCTCACCGCGGCCGACCGCATCGACGACAAGGTGTCCGGGTTCGAGCTCGGCGCCGACGACTACCTCACCAAGCCGTTCGAGCTGCGGGAGCTCGTCATGCGGCTCCGGGCCCTCGACCGCCGGCGCGCGCACGCCCGGCCCCCGGTCCGCGAGATCGCGGGCCTGCGCGTGGATCCCTTCCGCCGGGAGGTGTTCCGCGAGGGGCGCTACGTCGCGCTCACCCGCAAGCAGTTCGCCGTGCTCGAGGTGCTCGTGGCCGCCGAGGGCGGCGTCGTCAGCGCCGAGGAGCTCCTGGAGCGGGCCTGGGACGAGAACGCCGACCCGTTCACCAACGCCGTCCGCATCACCGTGTCCGCGTTGCGCAAGCGCCTCGGGGAGCCGTGGATCATCGCCACGGTGCCCGGAGTCGGATACCGGATCGACGCGCGACCGGACGTCGCACGCGAGGGAGGACATCGTGGATAGGGCCCCCGGCCTGAGCGCCCGGCTCAGGCTCACGCTCAGCTACGCCGGGTTCCTGATGCTCGCGGGCGGCCTGCTGCTCACCGCCGTGTGGCTGTTCCTGCTGCGGTACGTCCCCGACCGCGCCCTCCTCGTGAACCCCGACGCCGAGGCCGGGCTCGACGGCGTCTTCCCCATCCGCTCCCAGCTGCTCCACGTGTTCGCGCCCCGGGCGGCCGCGGTGCTGGCGTTCCTGCTGGTGTTCGGCCTCGCCGGCGGGTGGTTCCTCGCCGGCCGGATGCTCGCGCCCCTGACCCGCATCACCGACGCCACGCGGACGGCCGCGACCGGGTCGCTCTCCCACCGGATCCGGCTGGAGGGCCGCGACGACGAGTTCCGCGAGCTGGCGGACGCCTTCGACGCGATGCTCGCGCGGCTCGAGGCGCACGTCGCCGAGCAGCGGCGGTTCGCGGCCAACGCCTCCCACGAGCTCCGCACCCCGCTCGCGATCACGCAGGCGCTGCTCGACGTCGCCCGCGACGACCCGGCGCGGGGCGGGGATGAGCTCATCGCGCGCCTCCACGCCGTCAACGCGCGGGCGATCGACCTCACCGAGGCCCTCCTGCTGCTCGGCAGCGCCGAGCGCGGCGGCGTCGCCCGCGAGCCCGTCGACCTGTCCCTGGTCGCCGAGGAGGCCGCCGAGACGCTGCTGCCGCTCGCCGAGCGGCGGGGGGTCGCGCTGGACGTCACCGGCGGGGCGGCGCCGACCGCCGGCTCGCCGGCCCTCGTGCAACGGATGGTGACGAACCTGGTCCAGAACGCCGTCGTCCACAACATCCCTGCGGGCGGCACCGTGACCGTCCGCACCGGGTCGCGGGGCGACGCGAGCGTGCTCACGGTCGAGAACACGGGCCCCGAGGTGCCCCCGGAGCTGGTGCCGTCCCTCACGGAGCCCTTCCGGCGCGGGACGGATCGCGTCCGCGGCGACGAGCACGCCGGCGTCGGCCTGGGGCTCGCGATCGTGCAGTCCGTCGTCCGGACGCACGGCGGGACCCTCGACCTGGCGCCCCGCCCGGGGGGCGGCCTGCGCGTGACGGTCCGGCTCCCGGCGGCGCCGCAGGTGGCGCCCACGCGGCCCCCGGCGCAGGTGCTCGCCTCCGCCTGATCCCGTGCGCCGGTATCGCCGGCGTATCGGGAACCGCATACGCGCCGGCAACGCCGCGCGCCCTTCACTGGGGGCGTGGCCTCCGGCAGACCAGCGCGAGCGGCGACCCCCCGGACACCGGTCCGCAGAAGCCGTGGCGTCCGCGTCGCCGGCATCCTCGTCGTCGTCGCGGCGCTCGCCGTGGCAGTGGGCCGGGGGCTGCCGGCGTCGTCCTCCTCGTCGCCGGCCCCGACGTCCGGCGACGTCGTCCAGCTCGACCAGCCCGGTCAGCGCGGGCACCGCGGTGCGGGCGGCGATGCCGGCGGCGCCGTCCCCGACGGGACGACGGTCTTCGACGACGGCATCCCGGGCGTGGCCAACCTCGACCCCGCGCTCCTGGGCGCCCTGCGCCGGGCGGCCATCGATGCTGCGGCCGCCGGGGTCGGGTTCGTCGTGAACAGCGGCTGGCGCTCCCCCGAGTACCAGGAGCGGCTCCTCGACCGGGCGATCGTGGAGTACGGCTCGCGGGAGGAGGCCGCGCGATGGGTGGCGACGCCCGCCACGTCCGCCCACGTGTCGGGGGACGCCGTCGACATCGGGCCCTCCGAGGCCGCCGGATGGCTGGCCGCGCACGGCGCGCGGTACGGGCTCTGCCAGGTCTACGGCAACGAGCCCTGGCATTACGAGCTGCGCCCGGACGCCCGCGACCTGGGATGCCCGCCCATGTACGCCGACCCGACCCAGGATCCGAGGACGGGCTGAGGAGGGGCGGGCGCCCGCCGACGATCGTCAGCCGCCCCGCGGGGCATCGGGCGCTTTCGTCGAGGTGCCGGGGCCGGTCGCGGGGGTCCCGGCCCGCCGCGACCCTGCGATGATGACGGGCGTCCGGGTCTGCCTCCAGGAGCGTGCCGGGTCCGAAGATGGCGGTCGGGATCAGGTTGAGCACGAGCCCGGGCGGCTGGCTGGAGCGGCGCGTGCGGGGCCTCTATCCGGGCTCGTTCGCGCTGGTGATGGCGACCGGCATCGTGTCGAACGCCTTCTTCTTCCTGGGTCACGACACGCTGTCGACCGCGCTGCTGTGGGTGAACCTCGTCGCCTATCCGCTGCTCGTGGCCCTCACCGTCGCGCGCGCCGTGGGGCACCCGCGCGCCCTGTGGTCGGACCTGGTGAACCCGCGGCTGGTCTTCTCGTTCTTCACGATGGTGGCCGCCACCGACATCCTCGGCACCCAGCTCAACCTGCGCGGGTACGACGGCGTCGCGACCGGGTTGTGGGTCGCGGCCCTGTCCGCCTGGGTGCTGCTCGGCTACTTCAGCTTCGCGGTGGTGACGTTCGACGACGGGCAGAGCGGGGCCGACGTCGTCCACGGGGGCTGGCTCATCGCCATCGTCGGGACCGAGTCGCTGGTCGTGCTGGGCGCGCCGCTGGCGTCCGGGCTGGGCGACTTCGCGCCCTACGCCTTCGTGATCATCTACACCCTCTGGGGCGTCGGCATCGCGTTCTACGGCATCTTCGTGACGCTGTTCGCCTACCGCCTGTTCTTCCTCCCGGTGCAGCCGGCGGACATGAACCCGCTGTTCTGGGTGGTGATGGGCGCCGCCGCGATCTCCGCGAACGCCGGCTCCTCGCTGATCCTCACCGATCCGGAGCTGCCCTTCCTGATGGGCATGCGCCCGTTCCTCAACGGCATGACGCTGCTGCTGTGGGCCTGGGCGACCTGGTGGATCCCGCTGCTGGTGATCTTCGGCGTCTGGCGGCATCTGGTGCGCCGCCAGCCGCTCCGCTACCACCCGATGTACTGGAGCCTGGTGTTTCCGCTGGGCATGTACGCGGTGGCGACGCACCGGCTGTCGCTGGCCGCCGACTTCCCGCCGATCCAGCAGATGTCGCGCGTGATCGTGTGGGTCGCCTTCGTCACGTGGGCGCTCGCCATGGCGGGGCTGGTGCGCGCGGCGCGCGACCGCCCGTCCTCTGCGCCGGCGTGAGCGGCGGGGCGCCGCCCGCGGCCGGTGCCGCTCGGCTCAGGGCGCGTCGTCGCGCAGGAGCTCCGCGACCACCCGCGCGTTGCTGTGGCGCTCGTCGCGGGCCCCGAACACGAGCGTGAGCCGGCCGTCCCGGGCCCACCGGCGGAGCTCGTCGAGCGCCTCGGGCCGGGCACTCAGCTCCTCCGTGTAGCGGCGGCGGAACTCCTCGAAGCGCTCGGGGTCGTGCCCGTACCACCGGCGCAGCTCCGCGCTGGGCGCCAGGTCGCGCCGCCACTCGTCCGCGGCGACCTGCTCCTTCGTGCGGCCCCGCGGCCAGAGCCCGTCGATCAGCACCCGATGGCCGTCGTCGGACGCGGGCGGCTCGTAGGCCCGCTTGATGCGGATGTCCACGCACATACCCATACACCCTCGGGGGCGGGCGCCGCCCCGCGGGCGGGGTATCGGCGCGTTCCGGCGGGAAGGCACCGCGATGCCGCCGACCGGGATCCGGCGGCATCGCGGAGCCCGGCGTCAGCGCGTCGCCGCGGAGGCGCGTGCGATCAGCCGTGCGACTGCGCCGGGGTGGGAGACCAGACCGAAGTGCGAGGCCTTGATCTTGACGACCGTGGCATGGGCGCGCGCGGCCATCACCGCCTGCTCGGCGGGCGGGATGGCCTTGTCCCGGGTCCCGATCACGGCGTACGACCGGATCGTCTTCCAGGCCGGCGGTCCCGACGGTGCGCTCAGCGCGCTGAGCGCGAGCGGGCGCTGACGTGCGGCGAGGACGGCCGTCCGCCGGGCGCTGAGGTCTGCCGCGAGGGCGGCCCGAAAGGCGGTGGGCTTGACGTAGAGGTCGGTGTCGGAGCCATCCGGGCCGGTGAACGGGACGAAGTCGAACGACGTGGCCGGGTCGAGCGTCGACCCCGGCATCGCGGCCGTCAACTCCTGCGCGGTCTCTCCCCGGTCCGGGATGTACGCATCGACGTAGACCAGCGCCTTGACCGCGGGGTTCCCCGTCGCGGCGTTGGTGATGACCTCCCCGCCGTACGAGTGGCCGGCGAGGACGACGGGCCCTCTCACGGTGTTGAGGTAGCCGGCCAGGTACGCGGAGTCGCTGGCGAGGCCGCGCAGCGGGTTCGGCGGGACGACCACGTTGTAGCCGTCGCGGTGCAGGCGCTTGACGACTCCGTCCCAGCTCGAGCCGTCGGCCCAGGCGCCGTGCACGAGGACGACGGTCGGCTTGGGGATGGCGGTGTGGCCCTTGGCCAGCGCCGCCGATGACGCCCCCAACGAGAGCATGACGGCGACGCCGGTCAGAACGACCGGACCGGCGATGACGGAGACCAGCTTGCCGCCGGGCTTCCCGCGCTCTGGGCGTCGCCAGAGCCCGTGGATGAGCGTGGCGGATGAGCGTGATGCGGTCATTGCGACCTTCCTGTCGACCTGGAGACCAGGTGGTTGGTGTCGAGAACATCTGGATGGCGCGGCGACCATCGGGCCGCCGTGAGCGCGGGGGGCGACATGGGAGCCGCCTCTCGTCTGTGGCAGCGCTCCGCTGCGCGTCGTCTCAGGCTCGGGCGATGGCCGTCCGGCGCTCCGCCGGCGTGCCTTCTGCGGGCATGCCGACGTCGCTCCGTCGTCTGCGCCACCGCAGTCCGCCGGTGCAGAGGTCGCACAAGGCGAAGGTGGCGAGCCCCGGGACGGCGGTCAGCTCGAACGTCCGAAGCCGGCGGATCAGCTCCTCGGGCGCCGTCCAGTCACGGCCCTCCGACACCCGCAGGCATATGGAGCACGCCGTCAGCTGGAGCTCCCTGTCCCCGGCCGCCCCCCTTCGCGCCCGGCCCGAGCCGCGGGCGTACATCCCGTCCGTCGGCGGTGCTCCTCGTCGGCGGGCTGCACGAGCGATGGATGTCGATCCTCCGACCGACCCACCATCGGCCTCGTGACCATTCGCGCTCTGCTCCACCCGACGAGCGACGTCAACACGCAACATGTCCCCCTGGCTCTGGTTGGCCGCGAGCGCTCGATCCCTGCTCGATCGTGCGAGGCGTCGGTGATCAATCTGGCGCCTCGGGGCCCCTCATCGCACCGGTGAGGACCCGGGTCCGATCCCCGGGCCGCGGACGAAGGAGCCCTGTGGGCCGGTCGCCGCCGCCCCGTCACGGGGACTCGCGTCAGCCCCGGGAGCCTCTGCTATCCGGGCGAGGCGCCGGGCGC
>DASSBX010000344.1:0-4859 GCA_035698305.1 Miltoncostaeaceae bacterium
CAGCACGGGGCGCCTCCGCCGCCTGGCGCGCTTCCTGGGCGTCGGCGTGCGCGAGCTCCTCGATATGCCCACGCGTCCGGACGTGCGGATCGTCCGCGAGGCGGTCGCGACGCCGGTCGTGTCCGAGCTGGACGTGGGCGCGGGGGCCGTCGCGATCCCCGGTGACCCCTCGACGGAGCGGTTCGCGCTCATCCTGCGCGGCGAAGTCGAGATCGCGGTCGCGGCTGGCGGCCTCCACACCCTCGCGGCGGGCGACGCCGCATACCTGCACGCGCCGGCGACCGAGATCCGCAACGCCGGAGACGGGCCGGCGATGGTGCTGCTCGTCGCCTCCGAGGCCCCCGCGGCCCTCAGGCCGGGATGACGCCGCCGGCCGCCGCCGGGACCGGATCCCGCAGCCGTTCGAGCAGGGCCGTGGTGTCGCCGGACGGGCCGAGGCCGATGGTCCGCAGGCGGCGGACGCACTCGAGGTAGACGGGCACCGCGGCCGCGCCGCCCCCCGTCGCGGCGGCGGCCCGCATCAGCAGGCGCCAGCCGTCCTCGCGGAGGGGCTCGGCGGCCACGGCCGCGCGGGCGGCGGCGAGGGCCTCCTCGTGCTCGTCGCCGCGGAGCAGCAGCTCGGCGTACTCGCAGCGGGCCTCGAACACCGCGGTGAGCAGCTCGCCGCCCACCCCCGCCGCGGCCAGGTCCTCATCCGACCCCACGAGCGGCCCGCGGTCGGCGATCGCGAGCGCCTCCGCAAGGGTCGAACGCCGCGCGCGCCCCACCTCGTGGCGCGCCCGCGCGAGCAGCGCGAGCAGCAGCCCGTCCTCGGTCGCCACCGCCCCCTCCGGCTCCCACCGCAGCAGGTTGCCGTCGGAGACCAGCTCGACGCCGTCCGGGCTGAGCCGCCGGAGGCGGTGCACGACCTGGCGCAGGTAGTTGAGGGCGTCGACGCTGTCCTCCATCACCTGCCCGGCGAGGGCGGCGCGCGAGATCCCGTCCCGCCCGGCCCGCGCGACGGCGGCCGCGACCTCCAGGGCGCGCGCGGGGGCGCCGTCGCACTCCGCGCCGTCGATCACGATGCGGGGCCTGCCGAGGGTGCCGAGCAGGATCCTCATCCGCCCCGGCTCGCCCGTGCCGCCGAGCGGCCCGGCGGCCCGGCCGCCGCCGCCCGCGTCGCCCGCGCGCCGGCGCGCGCCGGCCAGCAGGACCTGGGCGGTGGGCAGCTCCAGCAGGCGCTCCGCCCGCCGCATCCCGTCGATCGCCGCCTCGAGCAGGCGGATGGCCTCGCCGGGCGGGTCGCCGCGGCGCAGCAGCGCCGCCGCGAGCCACGTGTCCGCCCATTCGCGAAAGCAGGGAAGGCGCCGCCTGTGGCACCACGCGCGCGCCGTCCGCAGCAGCTCAACGGCCTCGTCGAGACGGCCGAGCTCCACCAGCATCCTGCCCTCGCTGACCGCGAAGATCGCGTTGTCGGCCGGCTCGTGGCCCGCCGCGCGGGTCAGGGCGCGCGCCTCGCGCACCAGCGCCAGGCCGCGCTCGCGGTCGCCCTCGGCGAACGCGAGCTCGGCCGCCTCGTGGTGCCAGAAGTCCCCGAAGCCGCTGGCGCGGGCGTCGCGCGCCGCGTCGAACGCCGCGCGCGCGTCGGCCAGCCGGCCGCGGCGGCGCAGGGCCGCGACGCGGTACAGCTCGCGGTGCCACCGGGCGGCCGGGGCGCGCCCCGGTCCGGGGACGGCCATGGCCTCCACGTCGGCGAGGCGCCCCTGGAGGTAGAGCGCCCACTGGAGCAGGCCGATGTTGGGCGCCAGCCGGTCGACCTCGCCGGGGCTCCACGGGCGCGGGGGCAGGTCCCCGGACCCCACCTGCAGCAGGTAGCGCATCGCGCGGGCGCCGGGCGCGGCGTCATCGGGCGGCAACAGCCCGAGCAGGGAGGCCCAGTCCATGTGCGTGTACAGGCCGAGGACCGCCGTGGTCGCGGCGTCGGGGTCCTCGTGGACGAGCCGGTCGTACTCGCCGCTCACCCGCAGCGCGCGCACCGCCGCCGGGGCCTCCGACCGGCGGCCGATGACGAGCGCGCGCAGCTGGCAGCCGCGCAGCGAGGCGCGGCGCGCGAGCGCGTCCTCCCCGACGGCGTCGCACCAGGCGAGCACCTTGTCCGCGTCGCCGCGCGCGACCAGGGCGGGGGTCGCCGCCTCGATCATCGCCTGCGCCTCGTGCGCCTCGCCGGCCTCGAGCAGGTGGTCGGCCGCCTCCTCGTACCGGCCGCGGGCCCCCAGCAGCCGGGCGTACCGCACCTGCAGGGCGCGCAGCTCCGGCGGGTCCTCGCGGAGGCGGCTCAGGAGGAACTCGCGGAAGCCCGGGTGATAGCGCAGGCCCTCGGGCTCGGCCGTCGCCGGAAGGTGCTCGGCGCGGATGGCGCGCAGGACCGCGGCGCCGGACGGCACCCGCATGACGGCCTCGAGCCCGGCGGCGTCGACGCTGTCGAGCACGGCGCTCCGGATGACGATGCGGCGCACTCCGGCCGGGAGGGTGCCGAGCACCTCGGCGCCGAGGTAGGCGAAGAAGGGGTCCTCCGAGCCGTCCGCCGCGCCGGGCGGGCGCTCCCCCCGGAGCGCGTCGAACACGATCCCCGCCGCCCCGCCCCCGGTCGCGGGTGGCACATCCGGCCCGGGCTCGACGCCGCGGGCGGCGAGCAGCTCCTCGGCCTCGCCGGGGGTGAACGAGAGGTCGTCCCCCCGGACGACCCCGCAGGCCCCGGTGAGCATCGAGCGGCTCAGGTCCAGGTGGAGCAGGCGGCGCGACACGATCACGAGCAGCGCCCCGGGCGCGACGGCGTCGACCAGGCCGCGGAGCACGGCGAGGGCCGGCGGGCGGGACTCGACCAGGTGGACGTCGTCGACGACCAGCGTGGCGCCCGCGGGCAGCCGCTCCGCGATGAGGGCCGCGCAGTCGGCGGGCGCGGCCCCGTGCTCCAGCATGTCGCGGATGTCCTCGGGGACGGCCGGGTCGATGGCGCCCACCGCGGCCGCGAGGTACGTGGCGAGGCGCCCCGGGCTGCCGTCGGCATCGCCCAGCGTGAGCCAGCCGTGCGGCCCGGGGCGGCTCGCGAGGTACTGGACCATCGCCGTGGTCTTGCCGGAGCCGGCGGGCGCCGCCACCTGGAGCACGCGCCTCCCCGCCGCGGCGCGGGCGACGGCGTCGGTCACGCGCGCGCGGGCGATGGACGCCGCATCGACGGCCGGGACGCGCGTCTTCGAACGGATCAGCGGCCCGGTCAACGTGCGTTCACGCGAACTCCGCCCCGGGCCATGATGAGAGGACGCTCACCGGCGTCGTTATACCCCGGACCGGTCCCCGCCGGAAGGGCCGCGGGCGGCGTTGGACCAGGGCCCCGGGGACGGGCCTTCCGCCCCGGCCCGATCTCGTCCAGGATGCGTCCGCCGAGACGGGAGGATCGACGTGCAGTGGTACGTGACGGTGCTGCGGCGGTACGCGCAGTTCGACGGGCGGGCGCACCGGCCGGAGTTCTGGTGGTTCACGCTGTGGAGCTTCATCGTGAGCCTGGCGCTCTCGGTGGCCGAGCTGGCCCTCGACGTCGGCAACGAGTGGGCCGGCCCGCTGACCACCGTCTACGCGCTGCTGGTCCTCGTGCCGACGCTCGCGGTGGGGGCGCGCCGCCTGCACGACACCGGCCGCACCGGCTGGTGGCAGCTGCTCCTGCTCGTCCCGCTGGTCGGCGCCATCATCCTGATCGTCTGGTGGGCGCGGGACGGCGAGCCGGAGCCCAACCGGTGGGGTGCCAAGCCGGTCGGCGGTCCCGCGCCACAGGGGTGGGGCGCCTGAGGCCCATGGCCCGATCTCATAGGCGAGCCGTGTGAATGGGGTTCGGCATCCGCGCTGTGCCCGTCGCGATCGCGCCGCCGCCCACGCGCGTCCCGCGTGTCGCCCTCGGCGCCACCCGCGGCCTGGTGATGGTGACCGGCGGGAACGACCGGGAGACGCTGGTCGGCCACCTCGGAGCGCTCGCCGGCGGTCACGTCTCCTGGCGCCGCCTGGACCGTCATGCCGCGGATCTGGTGGACGCGTTCGCGCCCGCGGCCTCCCCGACGCGATCGCCATCCCCGCGACGGTGCTCGCGGGCGTCGCGGCGGCGTGGGGGCGCGCCGCCCGCAATGATGGCGGCCCTCGTGCCGCCCGTCCCCGCCTCCAGCACCGACCGCGCCATCCTGGGCCAGGCCCTGGCGATCGCGGTCGCGGTGGGGCTGTTCGGTCTGTCGTTCGGCGTGCTGGCCCGCGAGACGGGACTGTCGCTGCTGCAGGCGGAGGCGCTCTCGACCCTGGTGTTCGCGGGGTCGACGCAGCTCGCGGCGGTGGGGGTCGCGGCCGAGGGCGGCACCGCGTTCTCGGCCGTGCTCGGCGGGCTGCTGCTGTCGGCGCGCTGCGTCGCGTTCGGGGTCACGCTGGCGCCGCTGCTGCGCGGGCCGCTGTGGCGGCGGCTGCTGGCGTCGCACCTGGTCATCGACGAGTCGGCGGCGGTCGCCGCCGCCCAGCCCGACCCGGCCGCCGCCCGCCGCGGGTTCTGGGCGGCGGGGATCGCGGTGTTCGTGCTCTGGAACGCCGGGACGGTCGCCGGCTGGTTCCTGACGGGGGCGATCGACGTCGAGGCCACCGGCCTGGACGCCGCCATCCCGGCGGCGTTCGTGGCGCTGCTGTGGCCGCGGCTCGACACGACGCCCGGTCGCGTGGCGGCCGCGACAGGGGCGGTGATCGCGCTCGTGGCGGTGCCGCTGCTCCCGCCGGGGGCGCCCATCCTGCTCGCCGCGCTCGGCGCCCTGGCCGGCCGCGGCCTCCCCGTCGCGATCGCCATCCCCGCGACGGTG
>DASSBX010000345.1:0-6039 GCA_035698305.1 Miltoncostaeaceae bacterium
CCGTCGCCGCCCCGCCCGCGACCTCGGCGACCCGGCCCTCCAGGCCGGGGGGCGCGGCGACGACGATCGCCTCGACGCGCGCCGAGCCGCGCAGCGCCTCGAGGCTCCACGCCAGCATCGGCCGCCCGGCGAGGGACATCAGCGCCTTGGGCTCCGGCGCGCCCATCCTGACCCCGGCCCCCGCGGCCACGAGGATCGCTACCGTTGGCGTGGGCATTTCCTCTCCCCTCCGGCACGCCCCGCACGAACGGGGGCCTGCGCCGCCGAATCATGTCAGGAGTGATGATCACCGCCCCCACGCAGCCGACGCCGCCGACACGTGAGCAGATCCTGCTCCGCGACCGCTGGCTGCGGTCCCTGGCCCCGGACGAGCGCGACATGCTCGACGAACTGCCGCTGCGGGAGGTCGACCGGCGCTTCGACGCCTGGCATGCGGGTCGTGGGGACGCCGGCGGGGATCCCCGGCCGGGGTGAGCCTGCACGTCGGCACCTCCGGGTGGGCGTACCCGGAGTGGCGGCCCGCCTTCTACCCGGCGGGGATGCCGCAGTCGCGCTTCCTGGCGCACTACGCCTCGGTGCTGGACGCCTGCGAGATCAACGCCACCCACTACCGGATGCAGTCGGAGGCGGCGGTCGCGCGGTGGGCGGCGGACGTGCCGGCGGGGTTCCGCTTCGCCGCGAAGGCCCACCGGCGCGTGACCCACGGCCGGACGCTGCCCCCCGAAGCCGGCGGCGCCGCGTTCCTGGAGGGGTTCCTCGCGTCCCTGGCGCCCCTCGGCGACCGCCTGGGGGCGGTGCTCTTCCAGTTCCCGCCGGCGCGCGAGCGCGACGACGGCGCGCTGGCCGGGTTCCTCGGCTGCCTGCCGCCGGGGCTGCCGTTCGCGATGGAGTTCCGCCACGAGTCGTGGCTCGACACGGTGGTGGAGGCCCGGGTCGCCGAGGCCGGCGGGACGCTGTGCGTCGGGGAGACCGCCGGGGCGGTGCCGCCGCGCCTGCCGGAGGGCCGCCTGGCGTACGTCCGCCTGCGCGCCGAGCGGTACGAGCCGGAGGCCCGCGCCGGGTGGCGCGACCTGCTGGAGCATGAGGCCGCCGAGCGGCCCGTCTACGCGTTCACCAAGCACGAGGGCGTCCCGGCGGGCGACCCGTACGCGGGGGTGGGGCTGGCGGAGTGGCTGGTGGGCGCCCGGCCCTAGTGTCCCGAGTCGGAAGTTCGTATGCGGTTCCCGAGCGAATCTCCCGCGAGGCAAGGACGCAGATCCACCGCAATATCGGGAATATCGCGGTGGTCGAGGACGCCGCATCGCGATGAGATGCAGCCGGGAACCGCCGCGCAAATTTCCGACTCGGGACACGAGTGTCGGGGCGCGCGCGGCGCGGTCACGCCTGGGCGGCGGGGAGCTTGGTGAAGATCATCTTCCCGGAGGGGCTCTGGAGGACGCTGGTGACCTCCACCGTCACCTCCTCGCCCACCGAGCCGCGGCCGCCCTCCACCACGATCATCGTCCCGTCCTGGAGGTAGCCGACCCCCTGGTCGTACTCGCGCCCCTCGCGGATGATCTTCACCTGGAGCGGCTCACCGGGCAGCACCGCCGGCTTCAGGGCGTTGGCCAGCTCGTTGACGTTCAGCACCTCGACGCCCTGGATCTGGGCGACCTTGTTCAGGTTGTAGTCGGTGGTCACGATCGATGCGCCCACGTCCTGCGCCATCCGCACCAGCTTGGCGTCGACGCCCTCCACCCCCTCCATGTCGCCGCCGGAACGGACGGAGAAGCCGCCGTTGGCGCCGGCCTTGAGCTCCTCAACGATCTCCAGGCCGCGCCGGCCGCGGGCGCGCTTCAGGGCGTCGGCGGAGTCGGCGACCTTCTGGAGCTCCTCCAGCACGAAGTCGGGGATGACGATCGGCCCGGAGAGGAAGCGGGTGCGCAGCACGTCCACCAGGCGGCCGTCGATGATCGCGCTGGTGTCGATGAGGCGGGTGGTGCCCCGGTCGGAGGAGCCGCGGGAGCGGATGCCGACGAGCCGCAGGATGTCGACGTGCTTGCGCGCCGCGACGCGGCTGAACACGTAGGCGACCACCAGGACCACCGGCAGCAGCAGGTACGGCCCGATGATGGGGAGCTGCGCGACGGCGACGCCGGCGAGGGCGGCGGCGACGAGCCCCACCACCAAACCGAGGGCGCCCACGATGAGCTCGGCGGCGGACCGCCGGTCGGCGGCCCGGTCGATGGCCCGCATGCGGTCGCGCAGGAGGCGGCCCAGGAGCCCGCCGAGCAGCAGCCCGACGAGCACCCCCGCCACCACGATGGCCGCCCACGCGCCGTAGCGCCAGGGCGTCGAGAACCAGTCGTCGAGGGGCAGGGCGGCGGCGGCCTGGTACGCGCCGAGGCCGCCGATGACCGCGAGGACGATCCGGCTCACCACGATCAACACGGCGGCAGTGCTCCCCGCCCCCGGTGACCTGGCGTGACCTCGCTCATCCCCCCTGCGTCCCTTTCCGGTGGTCCCTCGCCCGCCCCCTTGCGTAACGGTAGCCGGATGCCCGGCTAGTCGACCAACGCCTCCGCCTCGCGCGCGCCCGACTTCACGTCGTCGCGGCTCGTGCCGATGTCCTGGAGCAGCTGCTCCAGGAAGTCGATGGCCTCCTGCTCCTCCATCTCGCGCGCGTACATCAGCTCGCTCGCGAGGATCTTCTTGGCACGGCCGAACATCTGCTTCTCGCCGGTGGAGAGCCCCTTGTCGAGGTCGCGGATGGAGAGGTTCCGCACCACCTCGGCCAGCTCGAAGATGTCACCGGTCTTGATCTTGTCGCGGTTGTGCTTGAAGCGGCGGTTCCAGTTCTTGGGCATCTGGGTGCCGTCGTCGCGCAGCACGGCCAGGACCTCGTCGACGACCTCCTCGTCGATCACCTTGCGCAGGCCCGCGGCCTCGGCGTTCTCGCAGGGGACCATGACCGTCATGTCGTTGTAGAGGATCTGGATGGTGAGGTACTCGCGGCGCTGCCCGAGGATCTCCTTCAGTTCCTTCTTGATGATCTTGCCCGCACCGTGGTGCGGGTAGACGACCTTGTCGTCGACCTCGTACAAGCGCTCCCCCTCACTCGTCATTTGCAGGGCCCCCTCGCTCGTTGTCAGAACGCCGCCTCGAGGGCCTCGCGGACCCCGGGGACGCGGTGGCGGGCGGCCGGCGCCGGGGTGCCCGGCTCGCCCTCGACCTCCGCGGGAGGCGTGATCGCGGCATCCATGCCGTGGGCGGCGGCGGCCGCCAGCCGCCGGGCCCCGTGCCCGGCCGGGCGCACCGCGCCCGTCAGGCCCAGCTCCCCGAACGCCACCGTGCCGGCGGCGAGCGGGACCCCCCGGTGGGCGCTCGTGACGGCCAGGGCCATCGCGAGGTCCGCGGCGGGGTCGAGCGCGCGGGCTCCGCCCGCGACGCTGACGAAGACGTCCTGGTCGCCGAGGCGCACCCCGGCGTGACGCGACAGGACGGCGATCACCTGCGCCAGCCGGGTGCGGTCCACGCCGATCGCCACGCGGCGCGGCGGGACCACCTGGGTGTGCCCGACGAGCGCCTGCACCTCCACCAGGAGCGCGCGGCTGCCCTCGATCGCCGGGAACACGCACGAGCCCACCCGCTCCCCGGCCTCGGCCAGGTACAGGCGGGTGGGGTCCTCGACCGACGCCAGGCCGGCCTGGCGCATCTCGAACAGGCCGGTCTCGTTGGTGGAGCCGAAGCGGTTCTTGGTGGCGCGCAGCACCCGCTGGGCGCGCAGGTCGTCGCCCTCGAAGGAGAGGACGCAGTCGACCAGGTGCTCGAGGGTGCGCGGGCCGGCGAGGCCGCCGTCCTTGGTCACCTGCCCCACCAGCAGGACCGTGACGCCGCGCTCCTTGGCCGCCCGCATGAGCTCGACGGTCACGGCTCGCACCTGGTTGGGCGCGCCGGGGGCGCCCTCGACAAGGTCGGAGTGGAGCGTCTGCACCGAGTCGATCGCGCAGACGGCGGGGGCGTGCGCCTCGACCGCGGCCAGCACCGACTCGAGGCGCGTCTCGGCCACCACCTGGATGGGGCCGCAGTCGGCGTCGAGCCGCTGGGCCCGGCCGCGGACCTGGATCGGCGACTCCTCGCCGGTCACGAGCATGGCGGGGGCGCCGGCCGCCGCGAGCCCGGCGAGGGCCTGCAGCACCAGCGTGCTCTTGCCGATGCCCGGCTCGCCGCCGAGCAGCACCAGCGACCCCGGGACGAGGCCGCCGCCGAGCACCCGGTCGAGCTCGCCGATGCCCGTCGCCAGGCGGGCGGGGGCGTCGTCGCTGAGTTCGGAGAGGCGCGTGACCGTCGGTACGGGCCCGAGGGGCGCGCGCGCCACGCGCGTTGACGCAACAGCGGCCTCCTCGGCCACCGTCCCCCACTCGCCGCAGGTCGGACATCGCCCGACCCACCGTGGGGCCTGCGCTCCGCAGGCCCCACACGAATAGACCACCCTGGCGCGCGCGGGCGCCACGCGAGTCCCCCGGCCGGGGATTACGACTCGCTCGATCCGGGGCCGGGCTCCTCGCCGGACGCACCGGCGGCGGCGCCGACGGCCTCCGGCTGTGCCTCCGCCTCGCTGACGATCAGCTTCATGTCCTCCCCGTCGCGGTCCACCACCACGGAGCTGCCCTCCGGGAAGCCTCCCGACAGCAGGCGGTCCGACAGCGGGTCCTCGATCAGGCGCTGGATCGCGCGGCGGAGCGGGCGGGCGCCCATCGTCGGGTCGTAGCCCTGCTCCACCAGCAGCTCCTTCGCCTCGTCCGTGAGGCGCAGGGCCAGGCCGTGCTCCTTCATCTGCGTCTGCAGGCGGACCAGGAGCAGATCGACGATCCGGGTGATCTCCTCCTTCGTCAGCTTGTGGAACACGATGATCTCGTCGATGCGGTTGATCAGCTCGGGGCGGAACACCCGCTTCAGCTCGCCCATGATCCGCGACTTCATGTCGTCGTAGGACAGGCCGGTCTCGTCGGTGACCGAGAAGCCGAGCGGCGTGTTGCGCGAGATGGTGGCCGCGCCGATGTTGGAGGTCATGATCAGGATCGCGTTGCGGAAGTCCACCGAGCGCCCCTGGGCGTCGGTGAGCCGTCCGTCCTCCAGGATCTGGAGGAGGATGTTGAAGACCTCCGGGTGCGCCTTCTCGACCTCGTCGAGCAGGATCACGGAGTACGGCTTGCGGCGCACCTGCTCCGTGAGCTGGCCGCCCTCGTCGTAGCCGATGTAGCCCGGGGGCGAGCCGACCAGCCGCGACACCGCGTGCTTCTCCATGTACTCGGACATGTCGACCTGGATGAGGGCGCTCTCGTCGCCGAACAGGAACTCGGCCAGCGTCCGCGCGAGCTCGGTCTTCCCGACGCCCGAGGGGCCGAGGAAGATGAACGAGCCCGAGGGCCGCTTGGGGTCCTTGATGCCGGCGCGCGCGCGGCGGATCGCGCGGGAGACGGCCGCGATGGCCTGCTCCTGCCCGATGACGCGCTTGTGCAGCTCGTCCTCCATGCGCAGCAGCTTCTGCGTCTCGGCCTCGGTGAGCTTGAACACCGGGATGCCGGTCCACATGGAGACGATGTCGGCGATCTCCTCCTCGCCGATGGACGCCCGCGGGCCGCCCTCGTCGCTCTTCCACTGCTCCTCGAGCTCGCGCTTCTTGTTCGTGAGGCGCCGCTCCTTGTCGCGGAGGTTGGCGGCCTTCTCGAACTCCTGCGCCTCGATGGCCGCTTCCTTCTCCTTGCGGACCTGGTCGATCTCCTCCTCGAGCTCCCGGTAGGTGGGCGGCGCGGTCATGGTGCGGATGCGCATCCGCGACGACGCCTCGTCGATGAGGTCGATGGCCTTGTCCGGCAGGAACCGGTCGGCGATGTAGCGGTCGGCCAGGTTGGCGGCCGCGGCGAGCGCCTCGTCGGTGATCGTGACCCGGTGGTGGGCCTCGTAGCGGTCGCGGAGGCCGCGCAGGATCTGCTCGGTCTCCTCCTGCGAGGGCTCGTCCACCTGGATCTTCTGGAAGCGGCGCTCCAGCGCGGAGTC
>DASSBX010000346.1:0-2874 GCA_035698305.1 Miltoncostaeaceae bacterium
CCGCCGGGCCGGCGGAGGCGATGACCAGCCGGGGGCGCAGCCGCTTCCCGCCGGCGGCGAGCGTCGCCCGGGCGGGCTTCGCGACCGCCGGACCGAGCGTCGAGACGGCGTCCGCGAGGCGCCGCTCGCACGCGGCGAGCGCGACCGCGGTCCGCGCGGCGTGCGGGCGCGCAGGGGCGGGCGAGCGGTGCTGGGGTGCGATGGTGGTCAGGGGGCCTCCGGGTTGGCGTCCGAGCGTCCTTTCCCTGAGCTACGTGCGTGAAACGGGGATCGGTTGAGCACCCGCCGGGTCGATGCCGTCCGCCGCCACCGGTCACGGGTTGCCTCTGAGCGGGTCCTCTGATATGTGAGCCCCGTCGGGCGGCCAGCGCCGGGGGCACATCGATGGGTCGCACGCCGGGACGGCACCGGCGCCAGGAGGAGTTGGAGGTTGAACATCGCGCCTCCGTGCCCGCCGACGAGCTGGGGGCCGCGCCCTCGCCGGAGGCGGCAGCGGCCCTCATCGCGGACCGCTCGGCCGGCCATCCGGCGAACCTGCCGCGCACGGTGCCGGCGATCCAGAGTCTTCAGCGCTCCATCGGGAACGCCGGCGTCGCCAGGCTGATGCGCTCCACCCTCGCACGCGACGTGACGGTGCCCGTGCCGGGCTGGGGCTCAGAGCTGTTCGGGGACGACGACTCCTCGGTCACGTTCGACCCGTGGACGACGTTCTTTCTCGACGGCGCCTTCCTGCCGAGCGCGTTCGACGACATGCCGAGCGGGCAAGGCAGGATCGCGATCAAGGCCGGCAGCAAGGGCACCGTCATGATCAAGTGCAAGGTGCACGTCTTCCTCGACGAGAAGTGGAACGAGGACGTCTACCAGGACTTCGGGTTCTCGTGGAAGGTGGCCGCCGACCTCAAGGGCAAGCTGACGTTCGAGCAGGTCGGAGAGTTCATCGGCGCGCCCGACGACAAGGAGCCTGGGTTCGCGATCACCAGCGTCAAGGGAAGCGAGGGCCCGAGCAGCCTGAAGACCCAGGTCTACATGGTGAGCTACCAGGAGACCGACGTACCCAACGTGCAGATCGGGGCCCAGGGGGGGAAGAGCGACAAGTTCCAGGTCGGAGGCAACATCACCCTCGGCAACGAGACGACCCAGCCCGCGGGGACGATCACGCCCGGCCCCTTCGTGGTCGAGATCGAGGTCACGGACATCCCTCCCGAGCCTCCGCCCGAGCCGAAGGTGACCATCGAGTCGGTCTCGGTCCTCCGCGAGTATCCGATCTACTTCGAGAAGGAGAATCAGGACACGGTCTCGGGCGCCGAGGAGGGCAAGTTCGTCAAGTGGTGGACGAAGGAGCTCCCCGCCGAGTTCCGCGAGGACATAACGAGCGGCAAGGTGGAGGTCCAGCTCGAGGGCACCGCCAGCCAGACGGGTGGGGGCCAGTACAACCGCCGCTTGGCGGGTCGCCGCGTCGCGGCGGTCGAGGAGGTACTGCGCTCGTTCGGGGTGGAGAAGTTCAAGCCGCGGGCGCCGGGGGAGTACGACCCCACGACGGGCGAGGAGCGGGATGAGGACAAGGGGCTCGACCGCGCCACGCGCGAGGAGGCGCGTCGGGAGATGCGGAAGGTGACGATAAAGGTGTGGCAGGAGTTCAAGCCGACGCCGGACCCGGGCACAGGTGGCGGAGGGGGCAAGCCCGGCGGACCGTAGGGTGCCTGGGGTCTGCGACCGTGGCGATGATCGCCGAGGAGCCCTGGTGACGGCCCGTGTGAGCGCCTTCGGCGCGTGCTCGGCCGCGGCCCGGCGCGTCCTTCGCTCAGTCGACCGGTGTCGCGCAGGTGGCGAGCCCTCGACGAAATGAAGCCGACATCGCGCACGAGGGAGCTCGGCGTGTTTCGGCACGACACGTGGGCCACCTGTGGGCCAACCGCCCCGCGGCCGGGTTTCGAACGCGTGCCGCCGCCGTGCAGGCGGCGGAGACACGCTCAGATGGCTGTGCGCGCGAGGCGTCGTCGGTTCGCGGTCACCCTCCGGTGCACCGGTCCCAGGCTCTGCTGCATGGCCGTGACTCCGCCGTGCTGCCAGGCGAGCGTGGCCGCGATCCAGGACTCGACGAACGCCTCACCCTTCTCCTGGATCATCCTGGCGTACTCGGCCTGGTCACGGGCGCTCGGCGGCCACCCCCCCAGCATCATTCGCGCTGTGCGGTGGGCGATGATCTCGGGGGTCGCCATGGCCACCTCCCATGCCTGCAACCACACGCGCCAGTCGAGGCCGGGCAATGTGGCGTAGGGGTGCGTTCTCGTCCTGGCCAATGCGACTGAGCTTTCTCGAGTTGTCTCGCCGCCCTGGAAGCAGCACCGGGTCCGCGTTGTTCCCAGGCGGGGACGATCCTAGTCGACCTCCTGGTCGGGACATGAGGGCGCATGCAAGGTCAACGAGGTCGTCATCGAGCAGGCCCCTCCCCCCCAGAAGGCCCTACCCGGTGCTCGCGGTGGCCGGCCTCGTTGAGCGCGTCAGCACGAACCCCGGATCTCCACCAATCATCGGGGCTCAACCGCCGGCGGCGCGTGCCGCCGACTCCGCCGCGACACGCTGGCGAGTTCGCCCGGCCCGACGCTCTCGGGTGAGCGCGAGCCTCGACATCGAGACGACGTTTCGAGCGAAGGGCGGGGGGCAGCTTCTCGCGCGGTGCTGGAGACGCAGACCATCATCGTCGCGGGTCTCGTGGCGCTCGCTGTGGTCGCGACCGTGGTGGCCCTCGCCCGGCGCCGTCGCCCACCCGCGACGGGCGCGTCACCCGCGGCCGTCACCGGGCGGCGCCCGCCGCGTCCCGCTTCCCCGACGCGGGCCGCGCGCCGGCTCGAGCTCCCGCTCTCGGCAGGGCGG